>CAZRAV010000001.1:0-23196 GCA_964598175.1 uncultured Candidatus Bathyarchaeia archaeon
TATTTCTCAGAGCTGCAGGACAAGCTGAACAGGCTATACGAAGTGGCGAAGCAGGCCCGGAGCAAGGGCCTCGACCCAAAACTCACCGCTGAACCCGAGATAACCCACGACATCGCCGAGCGTGTAGAGAAGCTCATCGGCCCAACGGGCATAGGAGAGAGGATGCGAGAGCTAGAGGACATGGATCGTCATGAGATGGCCTTCAAGGTCGCGGAGGATATCGTCTATGGACGATTCGGGAAAATCGAACGGGAGAAGGCCGCCGACCAAGCTATCCGCACCGCACTGGCCATCATGACCGAGGGCGTCACCATCGCGCCAATCCAGGGCATCCCGGAGATCAGGATCAAACGAAATCCCGACCGCAGCCAGTACCTCGCCGTCTACTTCGCCGGTCCCATACGGCCGGCAGGCGGCACAGCCCAGGCCCTTACGCTTGTGGTGGCTGACTTCGTCCGACGCCGCCTCGGCCTTGACAGATATCTACCTTCGGAGAAGGCCGTGAAGCGGTTCGTGGAGGAAGTTCGCCTCTATGAGCGTCGGGTCCGGAGGTTCCAGTATCATGTGACCGACGAAGACCTCGAGTTTGCGCTGAGGAACCTCCCCGTGGAGGCTACGGGAGTTGGCACGGACCCCTACGAGGTGTCTAGTTTCCGTGACATCCCAGGCATAGAGACGAACCGGCCGAGAGGAGGTGCCCTCATCGTGGTCGTCGACGGCATCGTTGGCCGAGCTGGAAAGCTGTGCGGGATCTGCGAGAGGCTTCGACTGGAGGGATGGGAATGGCTCAGAAAGGTAGGAAACGCTAGCTCGAATACCTCGGAGTCGACGGCCAGCTTCATGGAGGAGATCATCGTCGGTCGTCCCGTATTCTCTTTCCCACACCGGGTCGGTGGGTTCAGGCTCAGGTACGGTCGGTCCCGGAACACCGGCCTAGCGGCGGTAGGCGTCCACCCCGCATCCATGGTCATCCTCAACAGGTTCCTAACCACGGGAGTCCAGCTCAGGATCGAGCTCCCAGGCAAATCGGCCGCGGTTATGCCCGTCGACGCCATCGAGCCGCCGGTGGTAAAGCTGAAGGATGGGTCCGTCCTCAGAGTTGAGTCCGCAGAGGAGGCCGAGAGGCTGCTGGGGTCGGTGGAAACCATCCTGTCGCTTGGCGACGTGCTCATCAACACCGGCGACTTCATCCAGAACAACAGGAACCTGCTGCCAGCGGGCTACGACGAGAACCAGTGGCGCCTAGACCTTGACATGGCGGTCAAGAATGTAGGCCTCGAATCCTTCGCTGAGAAGAGCGGCTTACTTCCGCAGCGGTTGAACCTGCTTCTACATGAATCCTCCACCATCCCATCTCCACAGGAGGCACTGGAAATATCCGAGCTCGGACCCCCCCTACATCCTAGGTATACCTACCTCTGGTCCCAGGTCTCGAAGACAGCCCTACTAAGGCTGAGGGATAATCTTGCAGCAGCCTGGAAAAAGTCCGAGCCATTCGAGGTGGCGCTGGACGGGGAGGACAAGGCAACCCTCGAGGACCTGCTCGTCCCCCACACGGTCTCAGAGAATAGCGTTCTCCTCTCAGAGGCAGCTCCTATTCTGGAGAGGTGCCTAGCCCTAGACAGACTTTATGTCGAAGTCCCCGAGATGCCGCTTGAGATCGTTCGCGGCCTGTCGGGTCTGGACGTGAGGGAGAAGGCGCCCGTCTACGTTGGAGCCCGGATGGGTCGGCCCGAGAAGGCGAAGGAGCGGAAGATGTCTCCCTACGTACACGGGCTCTTCCCAGTTGAAAGCGCCGGAGGGGCACAGCGGGACATTTTGAAGACGGAGAAGGGCCAAGCCGTCTCAGTGGAGCTCGTCAACAGGCGTTGCCCGAGGTGCGGCGACCGCTCCTTCGGGGTGAGATGCCCCAGCTGCGATGTTGAGACCGTCACCGAGAGGAAGTGCCCCCGCTGCAGCAGGCCGCTGGAAGGCGGCGCCTGCCCCATCTGTAATGTGAAGGCCGTGGCCTACAGCACAGTAGCCATCGACATCAGGGAGATGTTTGAAAGGGCCTGGAAACGGGTAGGCGGGCCACTTCCCCAACGTTTCAAGGGCGTCAAGCGCCTCATGAACGAGAAGCGGCTGCCCGAGCCCCTCGGGAAGGGTCTTCTGAGGGCCCATTACGACCTCTCGCTCTTCAAAGACGGGACCATCAGGTTTGACATCACCGACGCCCCCCTCACCCACTTCAAGCCCCGCGAGGTGGGCGTCCCCCTCGATGGGCTCAGGGAGCTAGGATACACCAGGGATAAAGACAGTGCGCCCCTCGAGTCACCCGACCAGATACTGGAGCTCAATGTGCAGGATGTCGTCCTCCCTGAGGAGTGCGGCGACCACCTCGTCAAGGTCAGCCGGTTCATCGACGACCTCCTGACTCAGTTCTACGGTCTTGAGGCCTTCTACGGGATCAGGGGTCGGAGCGAGCTCGTGGGCCGACTGGTGCTTGGCCTCGCCCCCCACACCTCGGCGGCGGTCGTCGGCAGGATAATCGGCTACACCAAGACCCGCGTCTGCTATGCGCACCCCCTCTGGCACGCGGCGAAGAGGAGGAACTGCGACGGCGACGAGGACGCAGTCATGCTGGGCCTCGACCCTCTCCTGAACTTCTCCAAAGAGTTCCTCCCCGAGCGCATCGGAGGCTTGATGGACGCACCCCTCTTCGTGATCCCCGTCATAAACCCGAGCGAGGTGGACAAGGAGGCGCACAACGTCGATGTCATGCCCCATTACCCGCCGGAGTTCTACAGCCTATGCAGCAAGAACGCCAGCCCCAGCGTCTACATGGCGCTGATGGACACCATAGGGAGGAGGCTCGGAACCGAGGCCCAGTTTCAGGGCTTCAGCTACACCGAGGGCTGCTCCGACATCAACTTGGGAGCCCACCGCGGCGCCTACACGAGCCTCAGAAAGATGCTTGAGAAGCTCGATAGCCAGCTGGAGCTGTCGGAGAAGCTGAAGGCTGTGGATGCAAAGGACGTCGCCCAGCGCATCCTGACCAGCCACTTCATGAAGGACATCGTGGGAAACCTGCGCGCCTTCACCAGCCAGCGGTTCAGATGCGTCAAGTGCAACCGCAAGTATAGGAGGCCCCCCCTCAAAGGCGTCTGCCGCAGGTGCGGAGGCTCCCTAACGCTGACGGTACACAAAGGAGGCATCGAGAAGTACATAGACCCCGCCCTGAAGCTGGTCCGCAGGTACGGGCTCGACGAATACTACGCTGACAGGCTGAGGCTGGTGAGGGATGAGATAGCATCCCTCTTCCCCTCGGGGGAGGTCGAGGAGGAGCCGGGGAGGAAGCAGATAGACCTGACGGACTTTTTGAGGGGCTGAGGCCGACCATCACAATCCTTATATAGCTCGCGGGATGCTGTTCAGCCACCACAAAAAAGAGAGTAAATACAATATGGCTATACATGAAGATGAGGAAGCCGAACTTGTTAAAATCGGTAATCTGAACTCCTATTCTAGACGGGTGTACACCATCGTCAAGGTCGTCTCCAAGACGGAGCCGCGTGAGGTCACCTCGAGGGTCGACCAGTCGGCCCACAAGGTCGCCGAGGCCCTCGTCGGAGACGAGACGGGCAGCATTTACCTCACGCTGTGGGATGACGCTATCGACGACGTCCTTGAGGGGCAGGTTCTTAACATCAAGAACGCCTACATCAACCTGTTCCGGGGGTCCATGCGCCTGAACCTCGGGCGCTTCGGCAGCTACGAGCTCGTAGAGGACTCGCCATTCGAGGAGGTGAACCTCGACAACAACCTCTCGAGCAGGCAGTTCGAAGACCGGAGGCGCTATGGTCGCGGCGGGTTCGGCGGAAGAGATAGAAGATACGACCGCGGAAGCAGAAGGAGATATTAACTCCGGTTAAAACCAGCTTCAGCTAATCCCCCTTTTCTCTGATAAAAACCAATCAAACGTAGATCGGAACATCTAAGGTAGGTCTTGGAACTCGGATCGACTGTGCACAACAGATATGCAAAGATTTTTCTCTGAGCCCATGCACAGTTGAAGTGGAGTGCCGTCCATGAGCAAAAAAAAGCGAGAGAGCGGGACAGCCATGCCCGCCTCGAGCGCGGGACTGATGAGGTTCTTCCAAGACGAAGCCCACGGGATCAAGATAAAGCCGGAGTTCGTCATAGCGGGCGCCATCACGATCATCATAGCCGTGCTAATGGCCCACGTCCTATTCCCCTAGTGGCAGCCTGCAGCGCCATCCTGAAAAAGGAGGCGCATTATTTTAAGCGTCCAAGCCTAGTTCTAACAGGCTCGATACGGATCTCCACGGTGGCCGCTAGGGATGGAGGAGACTGCGCAAATTGTGGGCTGGTAGGAACGCTTCGGAGAGGATTACAAGCTACTACTCGTACCTATTCACCTTTCCGTCCCGAGGGGCCATGGTCGCCGCTATAGTCACCATCTCCACAGCCGGATGCGCCCTTGCTTTCGTCCTGACCTGGGGGGCATCCTTCGTCGTTCGAGGTCTCCTCTACGGGCTTCTCGGGCTGACGGCTCCCCTTCTCGTGTCTGACGCCTTTGCTGCTGCCCTATTCCAGGATGATGCCTTTCTCACGCCGAGGAGGTTCAACATCCTCTCTTACGCCTCAAGCATCGTCTACGTCGGAGTGATCCTCCTCTCATCCTTATCCTCCGCTGTGATCGGGCGCGCTGACCTCCTCGCGAGGGGTGTCATGTTCGGCATAGCTGTCAACGCCTCCCTCCGATACTTAGCCATCCAGGTTTTCTCAACCCGGGGGTTCGGGAGGAATCTGGGGGCTGCGTTCATGCAGCCTGTCTTATGCTTTGCCGCAGGTGTAGTCTTCTCCTTCCCCACGCTGCGCATACTGGTCCTCGGAGCCATTGGCGCCGCCGTCACGGTCGGCGGGGTGCAGCTGCTGCTCTTGGTTATGGGTCGGTCTCAGGGTGTGCCCAGGGGGCTGAGGCTCATACCCCTGTTTCAAGCCTTCGTCATGGCTTGGGCTGAGGAGCTGAACGGGCCCCTCGAGGAGCAGATCACACAAGTTGGTGAGGTCCGGGACCTGTGCGTGGATTCTCTGATCTTCGGCGACGAATCGGGCGGCTGCAGGGCTGCGCTGATAACGCCGTACATCCATCCCGGCCCCTTCAGAAACGTGGGGGGCAGCGGCCTGCCGAACGTCCTCACGGTGCGTCTCGGCGAGAAGCTGGGCTGTGAAGTACTCGTCCCTCACGGGATCTCTACCCACAAACGAGACCTTACTCGCAGCGTCGAGGCCGTGCGGGTGGCCGAGGTCGTAGCGTCGAATTTACGTGTCGTAGGGGGTCTAGACCGCGCCTCTCCAGTCGTAAGGGTTGAGAGGCATGGGGCCAATGCTTCTTGCCAGATGTTTGGGGACGTCGCCCTCGTAACCCTCACGCTTTCTCCGAAGAGCTTCGATGACCTTCCCGAGGAGCTTGGTGACAGGATCATGGAGGCCGCCTCGGCGATGAGCGTAATCGCAGTCGTCGTAGATTCCCACAACAGCATCCTCCAGATGGATAATCTCGAAGACTCCGATGTGGACGACCTCTTTCAGGCGGCGGTGGAGGCCATGAGGAGCACGAAGGAGGCGTCCCGTTACACGTTCTCAGTCGGGGCCGCTCGGGTGGTTCCTGGCGAGTGGGGCCTCGATGAGGGAATAGGACCCGACGGTGTCGCTGTCCTTGTCGTGCGCCTCGAGAACGATAAGACCTGTGTCTACGTGGTCGTGGATGGCAACAACATGCGGTCCGGCTTGAGGGAGAGGATCATCGATGCCTTGAGGTCACGCGGCGTCGATGAGGTAGAGGTCCTCACCTCGGATACGCACCTCGTCAACGCCATCGGCGCCACCTCCCGCGGCTACTACCCGATAGGGGAGAGGATCGACGATGAGAAGTTCATCGGATACGTGGTCGAAGCCGCAGAAGCCGCCATCTCAAGGCTCGGGAGGTGCAGCGCATCCCACACCCGGACCGCGGTGCCGGGGCTGACTGTGTTGGGCGAGGCCGGCCTCGAACTCATCGACAACGTGTTAGATTCAGCCTTCGATCTCTTCAAGAGGACGGCGTTGGCGGTGACGCCTGCATCACTGCTGCTTGCAGCCGCCGTGGTCTTCCTCCTTTGAGCCGCCTTGGAAAGCATTAAGCATTTTATTCTGAAGTTGCTATTCAGTGGGGGTGGGCCGGTGTGTCTGAGGAGGCTGCGAGGAGGCCGATGAACATGGTGGTCGTCGGCGTCAAACCAACCATGAACTACATCGTGGCCTGCATCACCCTGTTCAACGCTGGCGCCCCAGAGGTCCGAGTAAGGGCTCGGGGGAGACATATAAGCAAAGCTGTAGATGTCGTGGAGATGCTTAGAAGGGTGTTCTTAAAGGACATCGTCGTCGAGGATGTATCCCTGGGAACCGAGGTCCTCACCGACCGGAGCGGTAGGGAGACGAACGTCTCAACCATCAGCATTAGGCTGGCCAAGCCGCAGGCATCTCCTGTCTAAAGCTCAGTTTTTTAAGGGCTGAGTATAAATTGCTAGTTGCTAGAGGAGTGTTATCGGTTGAGTTATCCTAAGATCGTTGTCACCCCGCCCGGTCCGAAGGCTAAGGAGATTATGGAGATGCACCAAAAGTATAATGCGACCACAACAAACGATCCCGAATATGCGCCGTTGGTTATAGAAAGCGGCGAAGGTGTTTGGTTAAAGGATGTAGATGGCAATGTATTCCTCGATTTCTCTAGTGGCATAAGCGTGTTAAACGTCGGAATTAGAAACCCTGACGTTCAAAAAGCAATAGAGGAACAGTTGAAAAAGATTTGGCACGCTGCCGGAACCGACTATTATAATGAGAAGCAGGTGGCAATCGCCGAAAAACTTGACGAGATAGCGCCGGGTGACTTCGAGAAAAAAACTTTCCTGTCGAACAGCGGCACAGAAAGCATAGAGGCGGCGCTGAAAATATCTAGATGGAGCACCCAGCGCAAGCTTTTCATAGGGTTCATAGGGGCCTTCCACGGTAGGACCTACGGTTCAATGAGCTTTATTGCTAGCAAACAGGTTCAACGTTCAAGGCAGTTCCCGACCATGCCCGGAGTGTACCATGTGCCTTACGCAAATCCGTATAGGAACCCATGGCACATTGACGGATACGAAAACCCAGACGAACTCGTCAACAGAGTAATAGAGTATATAGACGAATACCTGTTCTACCGTTACGTGCCGCCTGAGGAAGTTGCATCCATAATCTTTGAACCCTTCCTAGGCGAAGGCGGCTACATATTTCCACCTAAAAACTTCCTTAGAGAACTGAAGAAGTTGGCGGACGAACACGACATTAAACTCATAGCTGACGAGGTCCAGTCGGGAATGGGAAGGACGGGCAAGATGTTTGCCGTTGAACATTTCGGGGTTGCCCCCGACATCATCTGCCTGGCAAAGTCCCTCGGAAGCGGCATACCCATCGGCGCAACAGTCTTCAGGAAAGAAATGGACTTTGTAGTGCCAGGCGTGCACAGCAACACCTTCGGTGGAAACATGGTTGCGTGTGCAGCAGCCTTAGCAACGATAGAAGCCCTCGAAAACGGGCTTGTTGAAAACGCCGCAAGGCTCGATGGCCTCTTCAAGGAAAGGCTGCAGGAGATGTACAACAGGTACGAGATAATCGGGGATGTCAGAGGCATCGGGCTTGCTTGGGGGGTGGATTTCGTAAAGGACAGAAAAACGAAAGAATACGAAAGCGAAGGAAGGGATAAAATACTTCTTGAATGCTTGAAGAGGGGCCTAGCCCTGCTCGGCTGCGGAAGGAGCACTATACGTCTCATACCGCCGCTCTGCATAACCGAGGAACAGGCAAAAATCGGATTAGACATATTAGAAGATGGAATAAAAGATCTATGACCGGTTGAACGCTTATGAAAGCACTTATTTTAGGAGGAAGTGGAATACAGGGGGCCGCTGTAGCTAAGGACATGGTGAAACAGGAGAGCGTGACCGAGGTTGTAATAGCCGCTAGACGCAAGGAAGCTCTTGAAGCCACCGCCTCTTGGATAAAAAGCGAGAAGCTGAAAACTGATCGTGTAGATGTGAGCGATAAGAACGGCTTAGTCAAACTAATTGAGGCAGGCAAATTCGACGTGGTGGTCAGCTCTGTCCCCTGGAGGGTCGCCATCCCTCCTTTAGAGGCATCGATAGATGCAGGTGTAAACCTCCTCGACTTCGGATTGTACCAAAACCTGGAGTTTGATGAAAAAATATCGACGTTCGACGAGAACGCGAAGAACAGGGGGATCACGGTAGTGCCTAGCTGCGGCGTCGCTCCTGGACTAACCAACATGCTCGCCGGATTCGGAGCAAGCAAACTCGACAAGGTAGACAAGATCCACATATTCGTTGGCGGAATTCCTGAAGAGCCAAAACCGCCTCTCGGTTACAAGACGGTCTGGAGCCTGGAAGGCGTATGGACGGAATATTCGGGGAAGTGCAGAATAATTAGAGATGGAAAAATGGATGAGGTAGACGCTGCATCCGGCCTTGAATTCATAGATTTCCCTAAAGTAGGGAAAATGCAAGCATTCTACACCGATGGAATTGGGACCTTACTACACAGCTACAAGGACACTTTCTTGAAGGGAGTTCAGGAGATATACGAGAAAACATTGAGGTGGCCCGGACACATAGAGAAGATACATACCTTGAGGGAATGTTTCCTTCTTGACACTGAAGCCATAAAAGTCGGTGAAGTAGAAATATCCCCGAGAAGGTTCCTGACAACCCTTCTAAATCCTGAACTCAAGTTAGGAGGAGACGAAAGGGACCTGACTGTACTGAGGGTTGACGTAATCGGAAAGAAAGAAGGAAGCGAAGCAAAGTACACATTCTATATGGCCGATTACCGCGATATGGAGACCGGCGTTCTCAGTATGGCAAGAACCACGGGTTACACCGGATCCATCATAGCACAGATGATGTGCGAGGGGAAAATCAAAGAGAAGGGAATCGTCATGCCAGAAAAGTTAGGCGCAGACGAGGAAATCTTCGGAGAAATGCTGAGGGAGTACTCAAAAAGAAACATAATAATCGAAGAAGAACACCAATTTCGGCGTAAGTTAGCCTAAAGAGATAAAAAAGAGCGCACCTTTCTTTTTTTTACATCCTTGAAATATTGAGCTTTTCAATGGTGATGTTCGGCCAATAAATAAATCTGTCAATCTTCAACCCCATGATGAAGTGCTGCTTCAAGAAAGCCCTCGCCATCATCACCTGAGGAATTTAACCATCCGAGTAACGCCCCACCTCTTCATCACTCTCGATCTCATGGAGAAGTCCTTGGAACTCTTCGAGGGTTACCCCAACGAGGTCCAGGCGGAGCTGTCTTAACCCCCTTTTTTCAAGGTCCTTTTTCGACGACGATCCTCGTGAACAGGCCGGACGACACCTGCAGAAGCCCGTCGAAGGGCGGCCTCACATTGCAGTTCTCGATCTGGATGACTGTCCCCGGCGTCAGCCCTTCCACCTCCTCGATCAGGTTGCGCCAGACGGAGACCCGGGCCTCACCGGTGCCGTCTTCCAACCTGAAGGAGGCGACCCTCGCTGGACCTCGGGCCGTCTCCACCTCCCTCACCTGCGGGGCTTCGAGAAGTCGGCCGCGGACGGAGATGTTCGTCTGACCCTCCTTCAGCTCCTGGATCTCTATGAGCCTCTGGCCGCGGTCCGGAACCGACACTTCGATGTCGTCGGGGTTGATGGTCAGCCGCCCGTCCTGGCCCACGTTCAACCCCACGGCTCCCAGCCCCGTGCGCGTGTAGCCGTTCTCCACGGCCACGACATCCCCAACGCGCATCTCCTTCAAAAACTCCACATCATCGCCCCAGAGGTTAAGCCTAATGGAGCCTGAGTCGTCCTCCAGCAGCACGGAAGCTACCTTACCGGCGCTGCCGTCGCGTCTCTTGAACTCCCTCACCCCTCCGATGAGGCCGACGCGGGCAGCCACGTTGACGCCGCGCATCCCTGCCCTGAGGTCCGCTACCTTCGTCCACGGGGAGACCGGCTGCTCGGGCTCGACGCCGACCTCGAGCACCTCGACGGCTGTCGCCCATGTGAGGTGCACCTCGGGCCTTCTGTCGTCCCTCACCCTCGCCGAAGCGTTGGTCAGCCTAAGCCTCGTCCCCACCTCGATCTCCCCAAGCTCGTCGACACGGTTGTCCCAGAGGACGACGTTTATCTGGCCTCCGCCCTCCACGAGGACGAGGCGGGCAACCTTTCCGACGCTGCCGTCGCGACGGGTGAAGGTCGATGTCGGATACCTGTCCACGACCACTCCCACGAGGTTGACGCTGCCTGCGCCGTGGACCTCACCCGGCGTCCTGAAGAAGCTCTCCACGGGGGGATAGTCCTCATCGACGGCGTCGAGAGGTTCAAGGTACATCTGGCCCCGGCTGCCGACGTTGGCCTCGACCTCGCCCCGGCGTTCCCGGGTGTAGCCGTGGAGCACCCTCACGATCTTCCCCCGCTTGATCTTGCTTGCGGCGGCGAGGTCGGCCTTCTCGTCCCAGAGCACGATGGCCACGGACCCCGTCCTGTCGCCGAGGAGCATCCTCAGCACCTTCCCCTCGCGGCCGTCCCTGCGGGTGAAGCTCCTGGCGGGGAAGACGTGGATGACTCGGCCGGTGAGGGAGACATCGTTGAGGCCGGAGGTGAGGTCACCGATCCTTAGCTTCGCTTCTATCCTCTCGCCTGCGCCGCCGAGACCCAGGTTCGACGCCACAAGGTGGGCGGCCGCCTCCTCAGTCAGCAGACCCCCCGCCTTTGCCCTCTCCTCGTCGATGAGCCTTTCCACGGCTTCCTTCGTCAGCTTAGGCTTGAGGGCGAGGATGCGCTTGATGATCTCCTCAGTTCCGGACATGGGCACCCTCTCATCTTATTCTTGCGGTTGCTGATAAATTGGACGACGCTAAGCCTCGGCCTCTCCCCTGCCCGTGAACAGGTAGAGGAAGCACATGGCGAAGGTTACGACGGCCAGGACGATAGCCATCTCGTAGACGATGTTGAAGAAGCTGTCGAGGGTCATATCGCTGATTATCACCTCCCGGGGCGTATATAAACTATGATCCGGGTTCAAGCTCTTCACAGGTCGTCTGTCTCTTTATGGGGTTGCTCCCTCCACTCCGACATCAGCGCGTCGAAGAACTCATCCCCCTCGCGGACCTCGTCGTAGGCGTCGAGGGCCTCGGCCAGCCTCTGGCCTATAAAGTGGTAGCAAAACCCCGCCTTACCGTCGACGACACGAAAGTAGAAGTCGTTGCAGCTACAGTAGCCCGACGCCGGCAGTATCTGGTACTCCCCACCCCTGCCGACGACGATCCACGCCTTCCGCTCCGAGGGCTCAAAGACGTAGAGCTTCACCCTCCCCTCCTCCACTAGCCTCCACGCCTTGTCGAACCTGTCGCCGAAAGCCGACCGAAGCCTCTCCCACTGGGACCGCGTCAGCTGCCGCGCCGAGCGCACCGCGTCGCAGACGCTCTCAAGGACCCGACGCTCCTCCGAGGCCACTCCTGATCACTGATGAAAACCTGTGAGGGACCCTACTTTTTAGGTTGCGGGTGGTCTTGAGGCTGAGAATCGGATTTAAATTGGTCAACGGCTGAGAAGTCCTTTGGAGAGTTCATTGATCAGGCTGCTGACGCCGTGGCCCGCCATGCTCATCGAGGGGGAGGAGCGAGTGCTCCTTGCGTCCGACTTCCACCTGGGCTTGGAGTACGAGCTGGCTAAGATGGGCATCAACATTCCCTACCAGACCGACAGGATTCTGGGGGAGCTGCTCACAATCATCCATGAACACCGCCCCGACAGGCTGCTCCTGCTGGGCGACATCAAGCACGGCGTCCCCATCACCTCCTTCCAGGAGCAGCGGGAGATCCCCCGGTTCTTCTCCGCCCTCCAGGAGGAGGTGGAGGTCATCGACGTAGTCCGTGGCAACCACGACGGAAACCTCCAGAACCTCGTCCCCGAAGGCGTTTCCATCCACCCCTCACGGGGCTTCATGCTGGGGGAGCGCTTCAGGATTGCCGCCATGCACGGCCACGCGTGGCCCTACCCCCGTCTGATGGGGGCCGACCTGTTAGTGATGGGGCACAACCACCCGACGGTCTTGCTGAATACGCCGCTGGGTGTACGAATCTCTCAAAGGGTGTGGATCAAGGGCCGGTGCGACGGCACGAGCCTTGCCTCGGCGTTCCTCAAGAAGGCGGGGATGGATGTGGAGGGCGACCCGCGCGAGGCGTTCGAGGAACAGTTCAAGGCTAGGATCGACGACCCTCAGATGGTGCTGATACCTGCCTTCAACGACCTGCTGGGCGGGCTGCCGGTCAACGCGGAGGCCCCCAAAAGCCTCCTCGGCCCCCTGCTCCGCACGGGCGCAGTCAAGATAGACGGCTTCGAGGCCTATCTCCTCGACGGTACCTTTCTTGGAGACGTGAAGCTCCTTCGCACATTAGCCTGAACCTAGACCTGATACCATCCCCGGCTTATTGAAGAAGAGGTTAAGATGCAGTGTGCAAGGCCTGCAGTTCAGAGCTGCATGAGGGGGCAAACTTCTGCATCTACTGCGGCGCTTCCGTTAAGGATACGGCAGTGGCTCGAGGCGAAAGGGATTTCATCATCGTGACGACCCCGACAGTACCAGGCTACAAGACCACGAATGTGCGCGGGGTGGTGACAGGCCTGACGCCGAGAACCCGTGGGATGCTCGGCAGGTTCGTGGGCGGGCTGCAAGCCATCATCGGCGGCGAGGTCACCGCCTTCACAACCGAGATCGAGAAAGCCCGTGAGGAAGCGATAAGCCGGATGAAGGCTCAGGCGAGGGTGATGGGGGCCAACGCCATTGTCGGCCTCGACATGGAGACATCGGACCTCTTGGACGGCTTGATCGTGATATCCGCAACGGGGACCGCCGTGGTCGTGGAACCCGAGAAGTAGTCCCTTAAAGGCTGACAAGACGGTTCATAGAACCCGGCTGAGTCGTGGGTCCGTCAGCACCTCGTAGCAGAGGTGGCACCTGTTCACGTAGTTCTCCCGCCGCCTCGGTCCCAAGAGCCTCTGGAGACCAGGGGGACCCTCGGTGGACAGCACCTTGAACAGAGTGCTCTTGCCCGCCTCCTCGATCAACCTCCGAAGCCCTCCCCGCCGCGCATTCCCAACCCTCGCCACCTCAGCCAACCCAGCCGCGGAGCAGCATGGGAGCACCCATCCAAAAGGGTCGATGGCAACCTCGCTGAGGACGACCTTGCAGGGTCCGTCGAGAGGGCCATCCCCTATAAGCCACTCGTCATCGGGAACCTCCGCCCCCCTGCCCACTGGGACGAACCCCGTCTCGACGGCTAGAGCCGACACCTCCCCCGTTGGCGCACCTTCCCCAACGATGAGGATTTCCTTGTCGCCTAGCTGCCTTGCCACCTCCCTGACCGTCAATTTGCTCGACCTGGCCACGGCGCACATGATGACAACCTTCATTCCGATGCGCTTCGCCGCCTCGTAGCAGTTTCTGACCCTGTCGAAGGGTATGTGACGCTGGTGGAAGTCGTCTGAGCTGATGTTGACCACGTTGAGCCCTGCATCCGCTAGCCTCCCCAGCCGCCTCTCCGCCTCCTCCTCCGTTCTCGCCCAGAAGCAGTTCGTAACACACTCCGTTTGCAGACCCTTCTCAGAGGCATAGGCGACGAGCTTCTGGAGCATCTCGAGCAGCAGAAAGGGCTCGCCTCCTGTGAAGCTGATCCACTCCACCGTAGGAATCTCACGGGCCTGGTCGATGTATCCAAGGGCTTCGTCGAGCTCCATCCGGGCCATAATGTCTCGTCCGGAGCTGAACCAGCAGTGGCTGCACTCCACATTGCACTGCTCCGTGATGAGAAGACCCACCCTGAAAGTCCCTGTAGGGTCTACGGTCTTCGGCATAACAGGTGATGGATGGAGTGCATCCACATAAGGATTGTCAAGAAAAAAGGGGGGCTAGTCGAGTGCTTCCTCGACCTTCGTAAGGGCCTCTCGTATGATCTCGTTGGCAAGATAGAAGCCGTCCTCGACAAAGTTTCTCTGTCTGAGGAGCTTCGTCTGGAGGAACTTGAACTCATCCGTGTAGGGGAGCGGCATCTCGGCGAGCTTCAGTATCCCGTGGATCCGGGGAAAGGGCGTGGCCCCGAAGGTCTCCATGGACATCTGCTCCGTCTTCTCGGCGTTGGTGTGGGCGACGGGGTTGATGTGTCTCGACACCCACATGATGCAGCGGTTCAGCTCCTCCACCACCGCCTCGGGCGCCCCCTTCTTCAGGACCTTCTTCAAGGCGGCCTCCAGCTCCTCAGCCAGCTCCTTGAACTCCTTGGCCTTCTCGATGACTGGGTGAAGGTTGAAGTGGGCTCTGATTTTGTTAGCCTTGGCCTGGAGGTCCTCAAGGATTCCTATCATGGCCTCTGCGTAAGGGGCGAAGTTCATCGGCAGCACGGGGCAGTTCGTCATCCTGAAGATGTAGTTGAGGTCGACCTTCACGTCCATCGCGAGGACATCGACGTCGCCGTGGTCCAGCGTGGCCCATGGAGTGTGCCACCACCAGCCGCCGCCGGAGTAGTTGACGAAGGGGTCGTAGAGCTCCTCAGGCCGGGACGAGATCACACTTGCATGGGGTATGCCGGTCCCCCAGAAGCTGCTGTCCCCCGCCCTGGTCGGCCACCTGTAGCTCTTGACCTCTATGCCCGTCGCCGCTTTAATGCTCTCCACGGCTAGTTCCTGCACCTCGCCGATTGGCGCCGCCCGGTAGGTGGTGGCCCCATCTGCGCCCGGCGAGTCGATGTTGAGGAAGCCGAGGCAGCGGTACCGCAGCTCATGCCAGAATGCGTCGTTATACCATGTCGAGCCCGCGTATCGGCCTATCTCGTGCCCGGTCCAGAAGGCGAATCTGACGCTTCGACCCAGCTTCTCCCGATGACTGCTGAGGATGCGGGCAAGCTCGAGCATGGCGATGTTACCGGAGGCATTGTCCGTGACGCCCGGCGAGAACGGCGGCGTGTCGATGTGCCCGTTCACCAGCAGGAATCTCTCCGGGTCCTTGGCGCCCCTGATCTCTGCGACGAGGAGGGGAAGGCTCTTCCACCCCGTCTCCACGATGGAGGTGAGACGGGCGCGCATCCTGCCTTGCTTGGCGAGGGCTTTCAACAGCTGCCCGTCCTTGTTGGAGACGTGGACGATGGCAGGGATCCGCTGGATCAGCTGGACGTTGTCCGAGGTCGGGTTCCCCGAGACGGAGAAGTCGGCCCGCTGGTGGACCACCGTCGGCTTGTAGGTGTCCTGCTCGACGACGATGAGCCCCCTCGCCCCCATCTCCTGAAGCTTCAGCAGCAGTCCGTCCCGCAGCCCCATCCAGTCTCCGGAGGTCGCCTGGTCGGCTAGCACGATCTTGTCGCTGCACCCTGCCCTGCCGATGCTGTCCGGGTCGATGTAGACGACCTCGCCTTCGATGCCGTCAGGGCCCGTCGTCCCGACTTGGCGGTAGGGCGTGCACCGGACCTCGAGCCTCTGCGGGGCCAGGACTTCGAGCTTCGCCCACTTTGGCTCGCTTATGTAGGCCTCGAAGCGGAGCACCTGTGACTCTAGGCCGTACTCCTCGAGCTTCTCCTTCAGGAACTGGATGGCCGCCTCCTCCTGCGGGCTACCGGAGGGGGTGGGAGTGAACTCCATGAAGCGTTCCCAGTTCTCCACGAGTTCCTCCTTGGAGATCTCGACCTCCATCTCGACGAGGAGATGGCTATCCTCTTTGGTGAGCTGTATCATGACTCCTCACGAGAAGTAGTCTCTGAGGACCGTATAACGGTTGCGAGGGGTGTGATGGGGTCGCCCGGATTTGAACCAAGGATCTCTTGGGCCCATCATGCTCCTTGTGATTAGTAGCGGCTCTCCTTCAACGTTTTCTTTAAGGTCATCAGGGCCTGTACTTTCTCGCTCCTTTGGTTCAACCGGTAAACTACGGAGACCTTTCCCACCTTGCAGCTCTCCACAAGCCCCTTCTTCACGAGGGAGGGCATCACCGGAGAGACACTCCCTGGGTTCTTTTCGACCCTGCGGGCAACCTCCCTGAGGTTCATCCACTGACGGGGGTTGTCAAGGAACATGTCCAATACTAGGAGAAAGATGGATGGACCCAGTAGTTTATTCAGTACCTCTTTCACACCACGAAACCCACTGCAATTAATATTAATAATTGCCCCCGCTCTTAATATATTAATTAATTATATAATATTCGTTTGTTTTTTCAAACATTACTAGCGCCCTATAGGCCTATAAAATGTAGATTTCTTCGGTCCTGATATTGGAAAGAAAAAAAATTTGGATTATTTCTTCACGGCTGAGGCTAACTGTCTCCCTAACTCTTTGCATCGTGTAATTGTCTCCGCATTGGGTGTGCCGTACGATCCCAAGGGTTCCCCGATAAGGGTCCCTATCCGGCTAAACAGCCTCACCATTACATCTTTCACTTTTCCGCCTCCACCGTGGGAGTAGAAAAGGACATACGGTTTCCCCTTGATCCCCTTGGTATTCTTGCGGACATCGTGTACATAATGATCGTCGATGAAAGTCTTCAGTCCGCCAGCGACGTAGCTGAAGTAATCTGGTGAACCGATGGCGACGCAGTCAAAATGTGCTAATGTCGGAATGTCAAATCGGTCTTCATTTGTGTTGAATAACATGTATTCACACCCCGCCTCCTTGAGACCCTCAGCTACGGCCTCCGCCATCTTCTCGGTGTTCCCAAACTCTTGTGAGTGGTAGATCACAAGCGCCTTAGTCATCTTCCTAAACCCTCGTTTCTACGGCGTGAATAATACGCCGTAATAAACTCCACCATCACCGAAGATATAAATGTTTGGATAAATATACAAACATACTACTTTTTCAATTAACTGTTTTAGATACCAAACATTAATATCCTTCTTGAACTCCCTCTTCAATAACTCGCATACTTGAGACTAAGCAATTCTCAAGTGAATTAAGATGAAAATGGTCAATCTTGGGAAGACAGGTTTAAGGGTCTCCATGGTCGGGATGGGCGGTATCCCTATTCAGCGCCCCCCAATGGACAAGGCTATCAAGGTGATCCATCGTGCCTTCGACCTGGGGGTCAACTTCATAGATACCTCCATCGGCTACGGTGACAGCGAGATACGAATAGGCAAGGCCATTGAGAACCGCCGGGACCAGATCATCGTAGCCACCAAGGGGAGCTGGAGGAGCAGGGAGGCCGCGGCGGACTGCATAGAGCACATTGTCTTCAACATGCCCAACACCCACGAGATCGATCCCATCGAGATCATAGGACACGAGGTCATACCTCAGGTGGTTGACATCGCCTGACACCCCTCTCAGAGAAGACCTTCTTAAAGGTGAGATGAATACGGGAAGAGTCATGCCCTCAGACCGTGAAAATAAAATCATTCGATGAAAGCAACATGAAAAAAGTTCTTCCTCCAGACGAATAAAAACTATCTGTTAAAAACTCATAATAACCTAACGTTCACAACTGGTGGGGTCGCCCGGATTTGAACCGGGGATCTCGCGGGCCCGAGCCGCGTATCTTAGACCAAGCTGGACCACGACCCCACAGGCAGTGTGATCTCGGGCGGACTTGGGCTTAAAAATGATTTGGGCTAGTCCTCGGAGATGGCGCTACGGATTGTCATGTTGAGCACCGTCTCGGCGATGTCGCTGCCGTACTCGGCCGTCCTCAGAATGCTCTCGATGATGAGCCTCAGGGCCGGCACATCCTCGGGCGAAGCGTTCTTGATGATCTTCTGGACGGCACCAGCCTCCATCTTCCTCGTCTCCTCCGCCCTCTCTAAGACCTTGTCCGCGGCGGCGTAGTCCTCGTCGAAAAGGGATTCCACGGCGTCCTCGAACACCTTCAGGGCGGACTCGCTCATCGTCCCGAGTTCGTTCAGGATCTCCTCGTTCAGGTTGGACAGGGTCAGCGTGAGGCTGTTCTGCGCGATGTTGACGGCGTGGTCCGCCATCCTCTCCACCGACTTTGTTATCAACCGGTACCCGAGGCACTCCCGGGGAGAGTTGAATCCGATCTCCCTGAGGACATGGCTGTCGGAGACCGCTGCCTTCAGCAGCCTAATGATATAGAAGCTGAACCTATCCACCTCGTCGTCCATGGCGATGATCTCCCTCGCGAGGCGGGGGTCATCCGTCATAAGGGTGATGATGGCGTCCCTGTGCATCGACGCGGCGATGATTCTCATTCGGCGCAGCGCGTCCTTCACCGACAGCTCCGTGTGGCTTAGGAGCACCTGCAGGGTCAACTCCCTAGGCAGGTCGGAAAGGATCTCGGTACCGACGAGATTCTTCCGGGTGAAGTCCTTGACCTCGTACCGCTGCACAGTGTCGATGCGCTTGTTCGGGTTCCTCAGCTGGATGATGTTGTAGCCCACGAGGTAGGCGGATACGACACGCCTTATCAGGCTCACGGGCGAGATTCCATCCGAGACCGTTATGACGGCCCTCCTCGCCTCCTCCTCGCCCCCAGAGCCCTTGGGATACACGCCGAGGCTGAGGTCCTCCCTCTGGACTATGCTGACCATGCTGCCGCGCTTGAGCCCCACCTGTTCGACCCACCTCTTGGGCAGCGAGACGATGTAGGTGGAACCGCCGGTCAGCTGTATCTTCCTCACATCCTCCTTAGCCCCTCGATCGTTCAAGACATCCCCCTACAGAGGAAACACCCTTTTTTATATAAAATATAGGGAAATTGGAATCATATTCGTGATCTCTATAGTTCAAAGCTAGAAGAGGTGTTTCTGGTTAGTGTGAATCCATTAACACTTCGGAATAGCCCCTTAGGGCTCGCGCGTGTTCTTTGATGAAATGTATTAAGGAATTGATGATAGGGGAGAATGGCAAATGAAGAACAACGCGGGGTGGTAAAAAATTGTTTCATTCTCGGATATCGGTCGAAGCTGGCGTCGAGTTTAACGTGAAGCACACCACGTAGCTTCATTTAACAGGTGTAAGGTCATGTGGGTGGCGTTTGTGCCAGTTTGTGATTGATTGGTAGACCCGGGCCACGGCCAGTATGATGTTTTCGTCGTATGCTCTACCCATGAACTGGACTCCTGTGGGCAGTCCGCTGTCAGTAAAACCACTGGGAACTGATACAGATGGGAGCCCGGCGCCGTTACCGGCCGCGCCCATAATGTCTCCAGCAGTACCTGGAGCTACACGACGGAACTCCTCGTCGATGGGCGACGCAACCGTACGCCTCGTTGGCGCGACCACGGCGTCGTAAGGGGAAATGGCCTTGTCGATTGCTTTAGCCATGACTCCTCTCAGTCGCAACGCCTTCAGGTAGTCCCTGGCCAGCACCGCTGTCCGGGCATAGGGGCCGTAGTGGTCCTCGGGTGCAGTGAGCTCTGAGGCCTTGCCGCTCTCTATGAACTCATCGAAGGCGCTGGCGGATTCGGCGTTCAGGATGGTCCTTGTGATCGCTTCATATGGCAGGTTGGGGAACTCTATCTCTTCGATGGTCGCCACCTGTTCCAGCACCTTCAGCGCTTCCTCGAAATTGGCGAGTACCTCATCCTCTACGCCTTCAGTCACGCCTTTGAGGGTGGCTAGTTTGAAGCCGTCTTCTGGGGCGTCGATGTCGTATTTGAAAGGCTGGTCGCTTGTAGTCGGGTCGTTAGGGTCGGCTCCTGCTATGGCCTCCAGCACTAGTCCGCAGTCGTCGGCTGTGAGGCATAACGGACCCAGCTTGTCCAGCGTCCAGCTGAGGGCCATCGCTCCATACCGGCTAACCCGGCCGTAGGTGGGACGTAGCCAGCGACGCCGCAGTTGTTGGCCGGGCTCAGGATGGAGCCCCAAGTTTCGGAGCCGATGGCGAAGGGGACGAGGCCCGCGCTCACTGCCGCCCCCGATCCACTGGACGAGCCACCAGTCCAAGTGTTGGGGTTCCATGGGTTGCGAGGTGGTCCGGTGAAAGAGGCGTTTGGTTGGCGGTATCCCATGCCCCCGGCCAGCTCTATCATAGCCAGTTTCACCGCAAGGATGGCTCCAGCGTCCTCCAGTTTTTTGATGACGGTTGCATCGTATTCGAAGGTCTGGCTTCTGAATGGTGCGGCCCCCCAAGTGGTGGGGATACCCCCTGATGTCGCCAGCAGGTCCTTGACTCCATAGGGGATGCCGTGGAGGGGACCTCGGTATCGCCCGGCCTCTATCTCCTTCTCGGCTCGACGGGCCTGCTCCATTGCTCGCTCCCTGGTCACGGTGACGACGGCGTTGTATTTCGGTCCCAGGTTCTCAAGGCGATAAAGGAAGGTCTCCGTTAGCTCTACGGGGGAGACCTGTCTGGTGCGCACCCGCTTGCTCAGCTCCCTTATGGAGATGAAGATGGGGTTGCGTGCCAATGATTCATCCCTCTCTCCGGTAGGGCTTGAACACGGAGAAGGGCTCGTCCCAGTTCTCCAGCTTCACCGACTTCAGGGCTTCTGCGGTCTCCGTTATCTTCTCAACTCCTTTGCGTACCTCTTCTAGCTCCTCTGGGCCGAGTCGTTCCCCATACCGGTTTTTCACCAATTTGAACAGAACTTCGGATTCTTTGTTTTTCTTTTTGCAGTTGCTCATAACTCTCCTCTCATCTTGTACAGGGCAGAAAAACTATTTGAGGTTATATGATGTTGAGCAAGCGGCCAGAATTCAGCAGAACTTCATTTGTTGATTGGTGCGGGGGGTGGGATTCGAACCCACGTAGGACTAATCCAGTAGGACCTGAACCTACCCCCTTTGACCACTTGGGAACCACTTTTACATAAGACACCACCTTCAAAAAATGCGAACCATTTAAGTATTCTCGATAGAATCTATAGAAAACTGAGTAATAGAGGGTCCATTTGAATAAACTGCTCATATATCATCAAAGTTCCACTCTTAGACAATGCAAAGTCTTTTATAAGAATAACAATAAAAATTGAAAGGGGGGGGTTACATCGAACGCGGATAAGTTCAATTTACTTGCTGTTTTTCGGGTTCTAGATAGGAATATAGATATGTTAACTTTCAATTCGAGAATGATATTCCAAAAAGAAGTATATCTTCTGCAAGAAGCTGGTTTGCCTCTTGGTTATGCATATGGTTGGTATCGGCGTGGTCCGTATTCAAGCTCTGCTGCAGAACATGGTTTTCAACTTCAAGCTCTTCAAATAGAAGAATTAGATTTGCCTAGATTGTCATCTGAAGAGATAGAAGTAATTCGAAGATTTCAAGATATGTTCTCTGAAGCTGTAGAAAGATTTAGAGATCGCGATGAATCGAATATTTTTGAATTACTTGCATCGCTTCATTTTATAATAAAATATGGATATCCCAGACCGCAGGATACAGAAGCTGCTGTGCAGTTGCTAATTGAAAAAAAGCCTCAATTTGAAAGAGATGCTACATTAGCTCTTGAAATATTACAAAATCACAACTTTGTCGATTAAATATAATTGGGGGGGATTTCTTTATGTCAGATAATTCTCCCTTAAAATATGTTAAATATGTTTATGATTCAGTTCATGGTTACATTGGATTAACTGAGGACGAACTTGCAATTGTAGATTCATCACTTTTCCAAAGATTGCACAATATAAAACATCTTGGAACAGCTTATCTTGTTTATCCCGGGGCAACTCATACTCGTTTTGCACATTCTCTTGGAACCATGTTTGTAATGGGAAAATTAGCGCAGAGATTGGTGGAACTTGGGGAAATTGATGACATTGAGGAGATAGAAAAACTACGGTTGGCAGCACTTTTACACGATATAGGGCATTTTCCTTTTTCTCATATTTTAGAAGTACCAATAAAAGAAACGAGTAAAGGTAGAGAGGGTAGTCATGAAAATTTTTCTAATTATTTAATTACTAACACTGGATTGAGAGAAAAATTTGAAAGATATGATCCTATGGAAATAGGCTCTATTATTAATAAAAAATATACTAAAAATGACTTATATAGCCTTTTAATATCCTCTGATCTAGATGTTGATCGTATAGATTATCTATTAAGAGACTCTCATGAAACTGGTGTTTCTTATGGACTTATTGATAGTGATCGATTAATTAGAACAATAATTATTAATAAGGAAAAAAATTGCCTAGCGGTAGAGGATAAAGGTAGACAAGCCTTAGAAAATTTTTTATTAAGTAGATATCATATGTACCAAACTGTTTATTATCATAAAACTGTCGTTGCTTTTTCTATAATTTTACAAAGAATATATAAAATATTGATGGAAAAGGGGATTGCTTATACCTATGAAGATTTATTAGATTTGTCTGATGAACAAATATATAGTTTTAATGATTTCTATTTATGGAAATTAATTACTGAATATCAAAACGATAAAACTATATTAGGAGATTTTATTAAAAGATATAAATATAGACAACCATTAAAAATGATAAAAGAAATTCACGCATTATCTATATCAGGATCAAAAACACCAGAATATTCAAGATTAGAGCTCATTGAATTACCAGTTCAAATGGAGGCATTAATTAAACAATCTGGAGTTTCAGAAGAATGGATTTTTTACTTCAATCCAAAACCATTAGAAATATTATCTGATGCCGAATCAGAAAAAGCTATTTATATTATAAAGCCTGAAATGCCTCCAATCCCTGTTGCAAAAGATCCAACATCAGTAATATCTAAATTATATGAAAGCGGTTATCTATCAGCTAGGGTATATACAAAAAGAGAACATGAAAATGCTTTACGTCAAGGTTTAAAAAATTGTTTTGGAATTTAGGTATAGAATTATCCTTTAATTTTTTTTTCTCAAGATATATTTGCTTTTTGTACCTATGAGACTATCATATTTTATAATCAAACAGCTTACAAAACAGGTTCCGTTGTCTTTAAGACATGTAAAAGCTCATTCATAAAATCTCAAATTATTTATTTTGACTCGGAAGGCGGGATAATAATACTATTCTATGCGCGATGAAGTTCTCGACATGCTCGGTGACAAACTTTTAGATGTTTGTCCCTCATGTACTTGCTTTATATAAGCAAAATGGTGCGGGAGGTGGGATTCGAACCCACGTAGGACTAATCCAGTAGGACCTGAACCTACCCCCTT
>CAZRAV010000002.1:0-18027 GCA_964598175.1 uncultured Candidatus Bathyarchaeia archaeon
GGAACTCGACCTCAAGCATGTTGTGGCTAGACAGCAGCACTGTCACGCCGCGCTTCTTCACGTAATCCTTGATCATCTGTCGGACGTGGTAGGCGTGGACGACGTCGAGGCCCGCTGTCGGCTCGTCGAGGATGGCGAGACTCGGTCTCACCATGAGGGCCCTGGCGAGGAGCAGCCGACGCTTCATCCCCTTGCTGTATCCCTTCACCCTGTCTTTGAGTCTCTCACCGAGGCCGAAGATCTGCTCCGCCTCCCCGATCATCTCCTCCGCCTCCCTGTCTCCGCTGGCGTAGAAGCCTGCCATGAACCTGAGGTACTCGTACCCCGATAGGTTCTGGTAGGCGCCGGCCTCCTCGGGTAGGTAGCTTATCATCTCCCTGACCTTGTCCGGGTCCCCGACGACATCGATATCGAAGACCTCCACCGACCCCGATGTCGGCTTGATTAGGGTGCCCACGATCCGGAGGGTTGTCGTCTTCCCGGCTGCGTTGGGCCCGATGAGGCCGAAGATCTCGGCCTCGCCGACGGTAAAGCTGCACCCATTCAGAGCTAGGACGTTGCCGAAGCTCTTGACGAGACCCCTTGCCTCAATGGCGCGACCCACCTGGCTCCCCCCTTCCTCTGGGAAATCCCTCTTAGGCTTATAAGCTTAGCTTTTACTCTTCCGCCACAGATGTTGACGGAGCTGTACGGTGCCGTAGGACCTGGCCTGCCCGTGCGCCCGTGTTGTCTCCGCCGTCAACCGTGACCACGCCGTTGACGACGACATATTCGATGCCCTCGGGAAACTGAATGGGATCTTGGTATGTCGCATTGTCTATAACAGTGTCGGGGTCGAAGATGATGATGTCAGCGCACATGCCTGGCCTTAAAAGGCCGCGGTCGTGGAAGCCGAATGTCTGCGCCGGCAGGGAGGTCATCTTCCTCACCGCCTCCTG
This sequence comes from uncultured Candidatus Bathyarchaeia archaeon, assembly GCA_964598175.1. Classification (GTDB taxonomy): domain Archaea; phylum Thermoproteota; class Bathyarchaeia; order TCS64; family TCS64; genus CAZRAV01. The sequence goes on from CAZRAV010000002.1 coordinate 939, forward strand.
TAGATCGAGGACGCCTTCTCGGACGTAGCGGCCGAGGACCCTGGGGAAGCTACCATAGGCTCGGGGGTGGGGCTTGCCGAGGACGAGGCCGTCGGTGCAGACCATCTGCAGTGGGCTCTGCATCACGGTGCGGATGTCCTCCTCGGACATGCTGAAGCTGACCATGGAGACTGCGTTCTCCTCCTCAAGGATGAGGTCGAATACAGCGTCCAGAGGGCTCTGGCTCCTAGCCTCTGCGATCTCCTCTATGGATTTCCCCTCGAACCTCTTGTTTCCCTCGGTGCTCACAGACGTGACAAGGATGTTACCCCAGCCCCTACCTCCGCCACGTTCGTCCTCCATCATGTCGGCGACCATCCTCGTCCTCGTCTCCTGGTCCTGGAGCCGCTCTAGCATCCTCTCCGTGCCGCCTTCATGCGCCCAGACGGGAAGGAGACTGCTGAGGAAGGTGCTCCCCGCCACGTACGGGTACTGGTCGACTGTCAATTCGACGCCCTCTAAGCAAGCCTGCTCAAGCATCCTGAGAGCGTCAACCACCTTCCCCCAGTTCCGCTCTCCACTCGCCTTGAAGTGGCTGATGTGGACGTGGATGCCAGCCCCTTTCCCCACGGCAACCACCTCGCAGATGGACTCAAGGAGGCGGGCGCCCTCGTTACGCATGTGGACGACGAATATGCCTCCGTAGTCGGCCGCCACCTTGCATAGCTCTACCAGCTCGTATGTGTCGGCGTAGACGCAGGGCGGGTAGATGAGGCCCGTGCTGAGACCGAATGCTCCCTGCTGCATGGCCTCAGCCAGCAGCCCCTTCATCTCCTCGATCTCCGGGGTCGTCGGCGGCCTGTCCTCCATCCCCATCGTGAGAAGGCGGAGGTTGCCGTGGCCCACAAGAGAAGCCACGTTGGTCGCAGGGCCTGCCGCCTCCAGCTTGTCGAGATAGTCGGCGAAGCTCCTCCAGTCCCAGTCGATATCTGGGTCGCCGTTGAGGCCTGACAGGTACCTCCGCCAGTCGTCGACGACGTCGTCCCTCAGTGGCGCCTCGCCGAGGCCATCTTGGCCGACGACCTCGGTGGTGATGCCCTGCATGATCTTCTGTCTCGCCTCGGGTTCAGCCATGAGCATCAGGTCCGAGTGGCTGTGGGTGTCTATGAACCCGGGCGCCACCACGAGCCCCTCCGCGTCTATGACCGTCTCCGCGTCGGCGTCAAGCATGCCTATGGCCGCGATCCTGCCCTGGATCACTGCGATGTTCGCCCTGAACCAAGGGTTACAGGCACCGTCCATGACTCTCCCGTCTCTTATGACTAGGTCGAACATACGGGTTAAGATATGGTTCTTTTATCGTAAAACCATTTAGATGCCAGATGAAAATAGGGGACGTCTCCAGATTTTTAGGGGTTCAGGTGATGGGGCGCTGGAACTCCCCATACCCAGGCCTGCCCAGCACTTCTCCTTCCTCCATGACGATCTCTCCCCTTACTATGGTCATCAGTGGCTGGCCTCTGCCTCTGTAGCCTTCGAAGGCAGTTATATTCTGCTTGGAATGAAGGCTCTCGCCCTTGATCTCGAAGTCCCGTTTCATGTCCACGATGACGAGATCCGCGTCCGCCCCTGGCAACAATGCGCCCTTTCTCGGATGGAGTCTCAGGATCTTCGCGGGGTTCGTCGAGGTGATCTCGACGAGGCGTTCGAGCTTCAGGAGGTCACGGTTGACGCAGTCGAGCATGAGGGGCAGGCTCGTCTCGACGCCCACGCCGCCGGAGGGGGCGTCGAAGATGTTCTCCCAACCCTTCTCCTTATCTTCCTTCGGGTAGGGGGCATGGTCGCTTGCGATGACGTCGATGACTCCTTCGTTCACGGCCTTCCAGAGGGCTTTCTGATCTTTGGGCCCACGCAGAGGTGGGTCGATCTTCGCGAAGGGTCCAACCTTCTTCATGATATCGGCTGTCAGGAGGAGATAGTTTGGGGATGTCTCGCCAGTCACCTTTACTCCCCTTGCTTTCGCCCGTCCCAGGATGTCGGCAGCTCCCTTTGTGGTCATGTGGCAGATGTGGAGGTGCACGCTCGTCCCCTCTGCGAGCATTATCGTCCGCACGGTTGCCTCGTTCTCTGCTACCGGTGGCCTGAACTCGGAGTGGGCAATTGGGTCTAACCTCCTGCTTGCTTTGGCCTTCTCACGCCACCGGGAGACTATGTCCTCGTTCTCGGCGTGGACGAGGCACGGGAGCTCCGTCCCTGCTATGGTCGTGAAGTTCTCAAGCATCTGGCCATCAGACGCCGCCAGCTCCCTGAACCTGGCTATCATGAATGTCTTGAAGCCCACGACACCGCCCTCGGCCATCGCGATGAGGGTCTCCGGTCTTAGTTCTCCGGCCCCAGCGAGGAGGGCGAAGTCGACCAGGGCCTTCGTCTTGGCTATCTCCACTTTCTCTTCCAGCGCCTCCACCGAGGTTACCGGGGGCACCGTGTTGGGCATGTCTACGACCGTTGTCACGCCGCCCGCCGCCGCCGCGCGGGTCCCGGTCTCGAAGTCCTCCCGCTCGGGGAAACCGGGATCCCTGAAATGGACATGCATGTCGATGATCCCTGGGAGGATGAGGTTGCCCTTGGCGTCGACGACCCTGTCGGCATCGGGCTCAGCTGCCTGCTTGGTCAGGGAGACGATCCTCCCGGCGTCGATACCTATAGATCCTTCGACGAAGCCGTAGGGAGTGTATATCTTTCCATCCTTGACGACCAGATCAACGGTCAAAGGTCGAGCACCACACCATCCCTCTTCGCTAAAATACATTAACTTTACTGAACACATGGTAAAGGTTGCGCATCCATAGACTCCCTATAATTTTTTCGGATGGATTCCTGCTGAAAATAGATATGGCGGTTACTTTTTCGAAGGTGGAACACTTGACGGTTGACCTCGTCGTGGACATGAAGCAGTGTAAGCGCATAAGTAACAACAAGCTGTATACGGCATGCGGTTGGAGCCCCTACGACGGCTACGAAGTTGCGGGGATGCCCATGCTCTCGGTGATCTTGGGCAATGTCGTCCTTTAGGATGGAGAAGTCGTCGGACGTGAGGGTTTAGAAACCTTCGTACCCAGGCTCACGTCTTGATGCGTCCATCCGCCATTCGACTGGCCTCTTCCTCACGGGCTTCCTCTTCAGCGTCGTGCCACATATGGGGCAGAAACCACCTGGCTGGGGCCTTCTGAAATCTCGGCGGCAGCCTGGGCAGTAGATTGACCATTCGAATCTACGCTTTATCCCCGGCGTAGCCAGGCTCCTGTATCTGAAGCCGAGGCGGTCTGCAAGGTTCTGGACCGAGTAGTCGTCCGAGACGACGATGGGGTTCTTCCCCTCAGCCCTTAGCTGGAGTCCCAGCGCCAGCAGCTCCCTGTCGGCGTATGAGAGGGCCCCCATCTCCCCAAGTTCGACTGCTGCTGTCTCCACCTCCGCCACGTATAGGTTCTCAGGGCTCAGTATCTTCAGCTTCCTCGTCCGAAAGGCCGTGTCAAGCCTGAGCCGGGGAAAACTCCCTTTCCGTAGTTCTTCCCTGACGGCGGGGACGGTGTAGTGCTCTGCGTCCACATCGCAGGCCTCGTAACCCATTATGAAAGCAGATGTATCCAGCAGTACCACGCGCCCCAACCACATCACATCCGCTCATCCCCTGAACTGGAGCCCCAACCCTGTGACAAGCTCCTCTGTGGGCTTCATCACCTTGCTGCTCGTGACCTCATCCTACCTTCAGGGGCAAGCAGCATGGAGGGTATGTAGTCTCGACGCCTATTTAACGTGTCGAAAGGTCAGCCTCCTCTCAAGCTTGCTATAGAAGGACCTGAACCTGATGAAACGGGCTCTGCGGGGCGAGGCCCAAACCTCGATGGTGGACTGGGGCTTGAGGGCTGTGTGGACGCGGCCGTCGATGACGGCGAGGCCATCTGTCTTCGGCTTCAGCATCTCGATCCTGACCCGGCTAGAGAGCGGCACGACGAGGCTGCGGAAGTAGCTGTAGGGGCAGATTGTGGTCAGGCTCATCGCCGGGAGCCCGGGCGCCAAGATGGATCCGCCAGCGGAGAGGTTGTAAGCCGTCGACCCCGTAGGTGTCGCGACGATGACGCCGTCGGCTGGGATGTCGATGATGTGCTCGCCGTCGACGCTGATGCTCACATCGAGAATCTTCGAAGGGAGCGACGACGCCACCAGCACCTCGTTCAGAGAGTCGGGGAAGGCCTCATCCAGTTCGAGGCACCTGGAGGAGAGCTTGACGCACTCCTCGGTGCCGTAGTCGCCCTCCAGCACGCGATCGAGGGCCTGCCTCACGTCGCTGGGAGAAACCTCGGTGAGGAAGCCGCGCTTCCCGAGGTTAACGCCGAGGATGGGCGTCTCGGGCTCCAGCATGAGCATTGCAGCCCTGAGGATGGTACCGTCGCCACCCACTGTGACGATGAAGTCGACATCCATCTCGCCGAGGTCCACGTTCCGCTTGGGCATGTCGAGGGCGAGAGCGGTCTCCGTCTCCACCAGAACGTCCACACCTCTGGAGTCTAGATGCTCGACGACACCTCGGGCGACGGTGAGGGACTCTGACAAGTCCGTTCTCGACATGACAACTGCCTTCAATGTTCTTCCCATCAAAAAGTGAACTCCCAAGCTTTAAAACTGCACGCCGGACCCTACCCCCGCGTCCACCCGTACTTGCCTACGAGGGGGACGTACGCCACCTTCATCAGCGTCCTCCGACTGGTGCGGCCCTCCGCATCCTTCTCCAGCATCACGAGGTCCTGCCCAAAGAAGCTTGAGGCGCTCCCCACCGGGGCCAAAAGCCTCCCGGGCAACCTGAGCTGCTCGATGAGTGGCAGCGGAATATCTGGGCAGGAGGCTGTGACGCAGATCGCGTCGTACGGCGCCCTCTCTTGGTAGCCGAGGGAACCATCGCCAAGCACAAGCAGGATATCGTCGTACCCCGTCCGTCGGAGGTTTGCCTCGGCGAACCTGTATGTGGTGGGGTTGATCTCGATGGTGACGACGAGACCCGTGGCGCCGACGAGCTCCCGGGCGAGGGCGGCCCCGTAGCCCGAGCCGGCACCGATCTCGAGGAGTTTGTAGCCGGGCTGCAGCTCCAGCGGCTCGTAGAACACGGGGTACATGTAGGGGGCGGAGATGGTCTGCCTGCCATCGCCGGGGATAGGGAAGGGATTGTCCCTGTAGGCGTAATCGACATAAGCTGAATCCATGAACTCCTCTCGGGGAACCCGAAGCATGGCCTCAGCCATCCTGTCCGTTCTGATGTAGCCGGCTCCCCTGTAGCGCTCGACCATACGCCTCCGCTGCTCGGCGAAATCAGGCATGGAAACCCATCATCAACATGGGACCCTTGGGTTTTTAATGGTTTAGAAGGAGGATTTTAGCCCACACATGTATCTTAGGGATGTTGACATCATGGAACTCAAGGTATGCATGAGAGTAAGGTTGACGGTTGGAACTACGCCCGAGGGTGAGGCCTCTTACTGGCTCGTCCCGGTTTAATGGCATGGCGCAATCTTTTTCCAAAACTAAGATACTCTATGTGTGACGGAACATGAAGAAAGCTGTTGTTATTGGAGCCGGAGTGATGGGTCACGGCATATGTGAGCTTCTGGCTCTGGCGGGGCTCGAGGTCACCCTCGTGGATATCGAGGAGGACATCCTGAAGAAGGCGGTGGACGACATCAAGTGGAGCCTTGAAAAGTTTGTCGAAAAGAAACGGATCAAAGAAAAAGACGCAAAAACCGCCTTGTCCAACATAAAAACAAGCATCGATTTAGAAGAGGCCGTTAAGGATGTGGACCTGGTGATTGAGGCCGTCCCAGAGAACCTGGATCTCAAGAAGAGCATTTTCAAGAAGCTCGACAGGGCAGCCCCCACGCACGCCATATTGGCCAGCAACACGTCAAGCCTCAGCATAACGGAGATGGCGAAGGCGACCGGGAGACAGGAGAAGGTCGTGGGTATACACTTCTTCAACCCGCCAATGCTCATGGCGCTGGTCGAGGTTATCAGAGGAGAAGGAACCAGCGAGGATACGATGCATTCGACGGTGGAATTAGTCAAGAAGCTGGGAAAGACCCCGATAGTGGTGAGGAAGGATGTCAGGGGCTTCATAGTAAACAGGATTCTGGGGACTGTGTTGAACGAGGCGTTCTGGGTAGTCCACAGGGGGGAGGCGACCATGGAAGAGGTTGACGCGGCGGTGAAGTACAAGGCTGGCTTCCCGATGGGGGCCTTCGAACTGGCTGACGTGATAGGTCTTGACGTGATGCACGAGGTCCTGAACGTCCTAGAAGAGGCCTATGGGGAGGCCGCCAAGGCCTGCCCCGTGGTCAAGAGCCTATTCAAGGAGGGAAACCTTGGACGGAAGACGGGGAAGGGCTTCTACGACTGGAAGGAGGGTCGCCCAAAGATACCCTTCCGCCTCGCGGGAAAGTTCGACATACAAAGGCTATACGCCGTAGCAGTAAATGAGGCGGCCCGCCTGATCCATGAGGATGTCGCAGGACCCGAGGACATCGATCAAGGAATGAAGCTCGGCACAGGCTGGCCCTCAGGGCCCTGTGAACAAGGGGACAAACTCGGCCTCGACAACGTTCTCGAGAAGCTGAAGGATCTCCATGTCAGGTACGGGGAGGAGGTCTACAGACCCTGTCCCCTGCTGGAGGAATACGTTGGCAAGGGCTGGACCGGACGAGGCGCCGGAAGGGGGTTCTACGAGTATGCCTAAGGGGAAACGCTTCGAGACCATAATCACGGAGAAAGAGGACGGGATCGAGTGGATCACCCTGAACCGGCCCCACAGAATGAACGCCTTCAATTTGGAGATGATCGACGAGCTGTCGACAGCCATCGACGAGGCGGAGGCAGATGAGGATGTCAGATGCGTCGTCATAAAAAGTGCAGGCGACAGGGCCTTCAGCACTGGAGCCGACTTGACGGTGTTCACGGACATGACTCCAATATCCGCCCTTGACTTCTCAGAGAGCGGTCAGAGGCTCATGGATAAGATCGAGGCCTCGTCGAAGCCCTATGTCGCCGCCATTCACGGCTTCTGCCTGGGTGGGGGGCTAGAGCTTGCCCTGGCCTGCGACTTCAGGATAGCCGATGAGTCGGCCGAGCTGGGAAACCCAGAGATAAGGCTAGGCATCATCCCCGGCTGGAGCGGAACACAGAGGTTGAGCAAGGTCATCGGGCTGGCCAGAGCGAAGGAACTCATCATGCTTGGCGACCGAATGCCGGCTGACGAAGCTCTAAGGATAGGGCTGGTACATAGAGTCGTGCCGGTGGAGAAACTTCTGGACGATGCCAAGGACCTGGCTCGGAGGCTGGTGGAGGGGCCACCCACAGCGCTGAAGCTTGCGAAACATGCGATCAACGTGGGGGCTCAGTTCCCCCTTGAGGTGGGTCTAAAGGTGGAGGCCGAGGCCTTCGGCATCCTCGCATCCGCTGAGGATACCATGGAGGGCATTTCAGCCTTCTTCGAGAAGAGGAAGCCGGAGTTCAAGGGGAAATAGATAAAACACCTGTCACGGATTAAAATCTCCTTAACCCCTTTTTTATATACGCTCTTTAGATGAACAGAGATTGGAAATCAGGTTTTCGCTGTTTGGAGGAGGTTTAGGTGATGACGCCCTCTTTCCTCAGCTCCTCGACCTCCTCCTTGCTGTAGCCTAGGATTTGGGTGAGGACCTCCTCGTTGTGCTCACCCAGCTGGGGGGCGGGCATTCTGATGGAGGCTGGGCTTTCACCGAGCTTGACGGGGAAGCCCGGCGACCTCACGGTTCCAGCGGTCGGGTGCTCCGTGGTTGTGATGATGCCCCGGGCCTTAACGTGCGGGTCTTCTAGGGTCTGATCAATCTGCAGGACCGGTGCCACGGGGACTGAGGCGGCTGCTAGGTTCTCGACGATGTCGTCAACCTTCCTCGGCGCGACCCACTCCTCCAGCTCCTCCGTCGTCTCGAGGGTCTCGACGCCCATGGCGTGCATGAGCCTTTCCCGCATATGGGGGTCGGCCGCGATGTAGACCCATCCATCCTCCGCCTTGAACATGCCGAAGGTGCTGAGGCCCATGTACTTCTTCCGGGCTTGCCAGGGGAGCTCGCCGCTCATGGTGTAGCGGGTTATGGAGACGCCCGTCTGGGCGATCATGCAGTCGAGCTGGGACACGTCGACGAGCTGTCCCTCGCCCGTCCTGTCCCGGTGGCGGATGGCGCCCAAGATGGCGATTACGGCCCACAGCCCTGGGTCGAGGTCGCCATGCCAATCGGCGGGCCTTATGGGGGCACCCTCGGGGTCGATGATGTCTCCCGTGAGCCTGTACCAGCCGCAGTAGGCGCCGGCCATTGGGGCGTAACTTAGACGCTGGGTGTAGGGGCCGGTGAGGCCGAAGCCGCTGAGGGAGGCGTAGATGATATCCGGCTTCGCCTTCCTGATATCCTCGTATCCGAGGCCCAGCTTCTCCATGGTCCCCCGTTTGAAGTTCTCGACGACGACATCGCTCTTCTCAGCCAGCCTGAGGGCTATCTCGACTGCCTTCGGATGTTTCAGGTTGAGGGTCATCCCCTTCTTGTTCCTGTCGAGGTAGAGGAAGACGGTGCTCATGCCGCCGAAAAGCGGCGCATAAAACCGGGCGACCTCGCCCCACGGAGGCTCGATCTTGATGACCTCAGCCCCCATATCCGCCAGAATCATAGTTGAGAAGGGGCCGTAGTAGACGTGGCTGAAGTCCAGGATACGGATGTCGTCAAGCATGCCCAAAACATTCACCCTCAACGATATCCTGAAAAATGGGTATCCCTCAGATAAAGATTATGTGCTGGTCCCAGGCTCAACAAGCTGGGCTACCATCGCGACTATCACAGCCATCAACAAGGAAAAGCAACCAATTTTCATCAACTCTAAGTTTTATCGGCCTTGAATGGGTGTAGATGAAGGGCTCCCACGAATCGAACCACTCGTTTAACTGCATCGGGCATGGATCTCCCTAACCACGTAGTACACGCCATATATCAGACAGATCTCGGTGGCTAGGAGGCGCGCAGCCAGCGGCTCGCAGCCACCAGGGGGCTGAAGCCCCTCCTCTTCGCAGTCATCGTCAGGAAGAAAAGGGCGCAGCCAGGCAGGAGTAATTGCAATACCACGGAGAAAGCGTCCTGGAAATCAGGCGTCTCCTTCATCAGAAGAAGCGTGACGGGGACAGTGCTCCCCCTCATATCCCACCAATTGCTCGGCGTGATTCCTGTCAGCCACCAGACGAGGTCCAGGCCGAGGGGGATAGTCAGTATTACGAAGACGTATAGCCAGAACATGAGGCAGAGGTCATCGTCCTCGAAGGCGAGGGGCGCGGTGAGGCACCCTATGTACCAGCAGGCAAAAGCTACGAGTTCGATCTCTAGGTGGAAATTGGATATGAACCAGAAGGTTATATTTACGGAGGGAACGACCAAGAAGGGGAGGAGGAAGACCCAGGGAAATCTCCCTCCGGCGGTCTCCTCCCTCCTGATGGGCATGAGGCGGTCGGCGAAGAACACGATGGCCATGAGGGAGGCGACGAGGAGGAACCCTCTCGACGTTTTAATGAAGAGGGGGAAGTAGCCGAGGATGGGGACTCTGCCCACCATCCTGCCGACTACGCGGCTCTCCGGGACTGGTTGGCCGTCGGGGACGGGGTTGTTGTCGCCCATGGTGACGAACCTCCACTCGCCGTTCCCTTTGAATTTCTCCACGGCCCTGTGGACTATGTACTCGTCGGCTGCGCTTCGCTTCACATAGACGATGATGTCGCCGTTGGGTTGAGGAGCTGCCATCACCTCGTCGAAGTCGTCTATTCGGCCCACGAAGATGAAGTCGCCAACGCCCAGTGTCGGGACCATGCTCTGGGAGACGACGACCATTAGAGGGTACTTGGTTCCGAGCGTGGACCTGAGGATGTGGATGCTGCCGAACGCCAAGGCTGAGAGGACGGCGAAGACTGCAATGTACCTGAGGAGTTCTCCCCTGGTTTCGCCCAAATCGAAGCCCCGTCTCAGGTGCTGCGCCCCTCTGCCTCACTGGCGCAGGCCTCGATCCACTCGGTCAGCTGGCTGCAGTTGAGGGGCGACTTTGAACCTCTGGGGAAGCACTTGTCGATCTCCACGCATGGCAGGCACGGGCAGTCCTTGATGGAGTCGAGGGTGACGAGCTTCCGCTTCGAGTAGAGCTTGTATGTCCAGCGGCCTTCGTGAAGCACCTTCCGGCGCTCGATGACGCCCTTCTCCTCGAACTTCAACGCGAGCCTCGAGCCTTCCCGGCTGCTGACACCGAGCTTCTTCCACATCTCGCTCTGGAGGAGACCCTCCTCCTCGACGCTGAAGATGAGTTGAAGCGCCTTGCGCTCCAGGTTGTTGTTCCTCGGCGACACGGCTCAACCTCACAGGGCTCGCAGTTTTACTCGTAGTAGATGAGGACCTCCTCTTCGAGGATGCCGTGGAGCTTCTCGACAGCCTCCCGGACCATATCCTCGTGCTTGGCGCCCGTGCAGACGAGCTTGCCACTGGCGAAGAGGAGCATCACCACCTTCGGCTCTTTCATCCTGTAGATGAGGCCTGGGAACTGCTCGGGCTCATACATCACGTTGTCCATGATTTCCGCCGCCTTCTCCAGGTCTATTCTGCCGCCGAGGTTGGCGGAGGCAACGATGTTCTGGATGACTATCTTCGGCCTCCCGAGGATGATGATGCCGCTGTTCTTCAGCTCCCGCACCACCTTCTTCACCGCGCTCTGGGCCAGCTTCTCCGACTTGGCGCCAGTGCAGACCATCTTCCCCGAGCCGAAGATGAGGGTCGCCGTCTTCGGCCTCTTGAGCCTGAAGACGAGGCCGGGAAACTGCTTTGGCCTGTACTCCACGTTCCTGAAGACCTTCATGATGGAGACCAGATCGATCTTCTGGTCGAGGGTCGCGGAGGCGACGACGTTCTCTATGCTTATCTGTAAATCCTTCTCAGACATGTTCTACACCATGTGACATGAAGGCTTGAACATATCCAGTACTTCCTAGAGGCGGCTGACACGGGTCAGTAGCTCCGCGGGGAGGAGGTCCTGGTTCTTGATCTCTACGACGGGAATGGAGGTCATGTTAGGCTCCGTCCTCAGCTTATCGCTGAAGCTGATCTCTCCCGTGTAGGTGTTGTAGACGATGAAGTTCCCTTCGACGGTTTTCTCTTCTTTCAAGAAGTAGAGGAAGATTTCTTTTAACGTCCCCCCGATGATGAAGTAGAGGTGCATGTCCTCAGACTGCAGGTGCTGTATCACGTTCATCGTTGGGGAAGAAGCCACGAGCATCACCAAGTCTCTCAGAGAATTGAGTTGAACAAACTTCATAGCCTTCAGTATATAAAGCAGCCTCACGGTATTTAAATACATTTGAGATAAAGAGTCATGAGAAAATTTTAAATTAAAATGACTAAAGCACGCTTTCTATCACTCGGATCACACAACTTATTCATCCATACTTACTCGTGAAGGATATTGATTATAGAATCTTTTTCCCAAACCAATTCCCAGATTCTGATAACTTCCAGTTTCGTTGGCTCGACACAATTAAGGCAACCTATATTTTTTGACTCGTCAACAAGTTTTAATATTCTCTGATTGCTAATACCATTAAAAATTTCGAAATATCCTGACATTCCGCAGGTTTTGAGTGCGCGTGACATCGGTAAACAAGAGAGGATTTAAAGGGTTCTTGATAATTCATAATAGAAGGCTGCGGTCCATTTCGCGTGTTTTCTTATGCCCTCGACAGAGATGAACTCGTTCTGGGAGTGCGGCCTTCCACCAAAACCAACCTCTCCCTCCACGCCTGGAATGCTTGGGGATTGGGCTTTGGTAAAGAGATGCATCCCACTGCTTGCTTTGACCCTGGGTCGTACAGTAACTTCTTTTCCAATTATCTTGGCTGCTTTTATCGCTGCCTGAGCGAGGGGTTCCTTTACAGATATCACCCAAGGCCGGGTTGGAGGGCGCATAAGCTTAACCTTGACCATTGAGAAGCCTTGCTGGTCGAGGTGCCCTCTAATCTGTCTGAGCATCTTATTAGGCTTAAGCTCAGGCACGTATCTGATATCAACCCTAGCTGTTACTCTCGCGGGCATCTTGGTAAATGTAGAGTAAAATATTTCTCCTGCTACTTTGTATGTTGGGCCTGCGAAGCCAGCATCAAGCGCGTTGATGTTGAGTGATGGTTTAGACAACTGCTCTTCAAGGAGTTCTAATGGTTGCTTCCCTCCTTTGAACCGCCTTACCCCAAGCCTATCTTTAAGCTCCTCATTACTCATGGTTTCCTTCATCCGTTCAATAAGCTCTTTCTCCTCGTCTATAAGAGGCTTTAAATCTTCGTAGAAACCTTCTATGGCTATATCTCCTTTTTCGTCTTTAAAGGTGGCCAAGGCCTTAATTAGGCGGTCAACGGGAGCATCTACCCATACACCGTCTGAAGAATTTAGATCCCTCATCGTTGGTCCCCCCCAGTCTCCACCTTCAACCTCTAACATGACATGCATAATACCAATCCTACCTAACGTTATTTGAGCGGTGCCACCCGGATCGTGACTTGTCTCAGGAAAATAGACAGCGTCAGCTCTCTTTAGCTCGTCCATATATGCGTCTCTGAACCGTTCAAGTGTGGGGAAACTGCTACGCTCCTCCTCGCCCTCGATGACGAAGATGACGTTCACGGGGACATCTCCGGTTGCATCCAGCATCGCTTTGATGCCGTTCAGGGCGGACATCCCCGGCCCTTTTTGGTTCTCGGCTCCCCTCGCCACCACCACTTTCCCTACTTTGGCTGGGAGGTCAATCTCCTCAGCGTTCACGATCCTGGCCTCGAAGGGTGGGAACTTCCAGCCTGTGGGCTCGATTGGCATCACGTCGTACATACAATAAAGTATAAGCGTCTTTGCGTAGGGGTTCCTAGACTTCAACCTACCGTAGACTACAGGTGAGCATAGTTCCTCAGGCTCCTCCGGCCAGAGGCAGCAGTCCTCGGCACCCAGCTCCTCCAAGTATCTCATAGTGAGCTTGGCACCTTCCATAATTCCTTCCCCAGTGTGGGAGATGCTGGGCTGGCGAAGATACTCCTGCACCCGCTTCACATACTCATCGAAGTGTTCGTCTATATGATTAAAAACAACATCGAGTCCCTTCAAAGTAATTTCCTCTTGTATCGGCAGATTATTTATCGAATTTAACATTTTGCTCGCGCGCTCTCAAGCAGGAATCATGCGCGCGAGATCATCGAGTTATGCATCGCTGGCCGGTTTCTGTTCGGGGGAGTTATTATCTGTGGCGCGCGCGGATGAAACCCAAAAAAAGGGGCGTTTGTATTATCGCTATTTCTTCTTTGTTACCTCAACGATTCCCTTCTCGCCATCCACTACAACCCAGTCACCTGTCTCGATAATCTCATAAGGGTTCTTGTCCAGCCTGTCTATGATAGGTATCCCTGCTTGGAAGCAGCCGACGACCCAGTGATAGCTTATGGGCAACGCGCTTATGCAGGCTGCAGGCTTACCCCTAGCCCTCTCCTCACAAGAGGCGATCTGGGAGTGCATTCCTGCCCCGCTCCTTGAACCCCTAAAGACTAAGACCTTATTGATGACATTCTCACCGTATATGTCTTGCCTGGGGTTGACGACCTCCCCTGTCTCCCTGTCTACATCAGAGACGAACTGGAATTGCTGTCGGGTGACTAGCGCCTCACCTTCACCTCTCCCCCAAGATTTTGGGCCATTCAGGATGATCTTTTTTCTCATTCGTGGCTCCACTCCTTTACCCTCCCGGTGAGGGCGGCGTCAACCATTAGGTCGAAAGGTCTAAAGTAGGTCTTTATGCCCGTACAACCGGGCATGTAAATTGGTAGAGTGTTGGTTACACATGTGCGTAGGCCCCGCTTCCTGGCTGCTGACGGCGGCGTCGTCACGCCATCCATCATGATTAAATAAGTATCGTTCACCAATAGACCTCCAGCCTCCTCTATTATGGCCTTCATCCCCATTATTTCAGCCAAAGCACTCAGCGATCGTGAACAATACAACCAGAGGTGCACGCCCTCAGCCACCTTCTTCCCATTAAGCGCCTTCGCCCAGCGGGCTATGTATCTGATATTGTTGCCAAAAGGTCCCATATTGGCAACGATCTGTACCTCTTTCTCGGCTCCAACTGGCTCGTACATGTCGAATATCTCTTTTATATCTCTGTTTGTAATGGTCATGGTCTCCCTAGCCTTGTTAGGGCCGAACGCGGCCTCGATGGTGGGAGCTTCAGGCGTTTTTCCAGGGATATGATACATATGGAATGGTGTGTTGCATACTGAAGGCATACCAGGGTGTGGTGGCAGCCCGGTGAAGACCGGAACAGTTGTCACGTCCCCTCCTATCTTTTCACTTAAGACTTGATTAACGGCAGGCCAGTCGTAGGGGTTCTTCAGCTGCGCCTCAACCTTTACGAGAACGTTTCCATACCTGTTCTCCTTGAGATGGAAGCCGTAATTGGGGGTTCTACCCGTTATGCCAGCGAGGGCTGCGAACAGATGTGAGTCGCCGTTGCATCGCGCTCCAACAATTGCGTTCTGCGATGAACCGCCGGAGCCCCCAGCTGATATGTGTTGACCGAAGTGGCAAGGCAGCACATGGCTCCCACTGTCATCTGGCCCTAAAGGTGTTAGGGCGCCCATATCCTCAATAGTCTTGATGAATTTGAAGTGATACTTAGCTAGATCCGGTAGTACGCCGAGTTCCTTCCATTGCACACGGTCCATATATCCCATCATGAAGCTCGTTGGGACCCTGAACTTCGCTCCAAGTTCAGCAAGATTCATAAGGTAATCTAACCCATGGTGTTCACAGCATTCAGCAGAAGCATGCGCCAGTCCAATCTCGACCATGTTCTTTGCGCCCATGAATTCTCCAGTTTTGACCAAAGCCTCAAGGGCCATTCTGACGCCTTCACCTTCTTCGCCATCAAGCATCGCTTCCTCTCCTCTAGTCAGAAACATAAATCCTGTTTAGGCTAACTTTATATTAGGATTTTTCGAAGAGAAGGTATTAATTCATTGGATGAATCACGTACTCGGCTACAACTAGCTATTGTTCTCTCTTTTTCATTTCATTGTAGACATACTCGCTCGCGCGATAAAGAAGATGGTCGAGGGGGTCGGGCGACGAAAGAAAAGCCGGTTATCTGCAGCTGCGGGGCAGGCCAGGAGGCCACCAACGAGTACACATACTCAAACATCTCCTAGACCATCCAAAGGTAAGACCTGCGCGCGCGATTTTTAATCCTACGATTATCCCCTTCAAAAGTTCTCCTAACAAGCTTCTTCGACCTCTCTCACTCGTAAGATCCGCGAGCGCGAAAAATACAATTAGGCGTATGAAAAATATTTATAAAATTTTTCATCAAGAAAATCTTTCCAATTTTCGTCATTATATATTAGTAATTCTTTATCAGTTATATAAGGCCCAAGTCTTAATAATGTTTTATTAACAATAATTCTTCCTATCTGACCTTTTTTTAATTCTCCCCTTGCGTTTTCCGCTAATTATTAGAAATTCTTTTTTTACTTTTGCTTGAAATCTTATCGTTTTTTGGTCATGTGGTGCTGGATAAAATTCATCATTTAAGTATTTAATAATCTCTTGTGCTGTTTTTCTTAATTTATGTATATTGCATCTTTGAAGTATTTCATGAATGGTATATTTTTTCTTGTATAATTTTTTTTCCCAATATGTGGTTTTTGGAGTCCACCAGAAAATTGCATTTGATAAAACTTTTTTATAAGAATATAATTTTTCATTTACCTGATAAGATATGCCCTTGTCTAATGCACCTCTTAAGATAAATACATGTAAATTATTTTCAATATTTTCAATTATATTTTTGTAATTATTTTACTTTAATTCAGTCTTATAATTTTCGCATTTATCGTTATCCTCTTTTATATACTTATATTTATCAGGATTAAATTTTATTATCAGGATTAAATTTTATTGTACTTGTTTCTTTTACCTCTATTAGAATTAAAGGGAGAAAATAATTCTCTATATTTTTTTTATTAAAATTTACATTAACATGATTTTTAATCTTTTTAGATATTACTAAATCAATACTTTCTCTATTACCTTCTTCATTCCTAAGAAAATCACTTTTATATTCTGATAGTAAATAAATTTAAATACTCATGTCTCAGATTCTTGAGCCCACTTCCGCAGGGGCGTCCTGCATATCCTTTTTATTAATGGGATATGAGGGATTAAGAGATGGAACCTTTCCAACCTAAAGAAGAGTGATTAAAGTTGTTCGGGGGCAGAAGATCCGTAGCACCCTACGTGGCTTCGCCTATGAGCGTAGTGAGGAAGATGCTTGAGTACGCCGACCTGAAGCCAGAGGAGACGGTGTACGACCTTGGCTGCGGCGACGGCAGGGTTGTGATCATGGCTGCGCAGGAGTTTGGCGCACGGGGAGTCGGCGTCGATCTCAACCCCCGCCTTGTGAAGGAGGCTCGGGCGAAGGTGGAGACCCTCGGCCTGGGCAACATGGTTCGGATCATCCGTGGCAACCTATTCGATGTCGATGTCAGCCCCGCCGATGTCGTGACGATGTATCTTACCACTGGGGCGAACGAGAAGGTGAGGCCGAAGCTTGAGCAGGAGCTAAGACCCATGGCCCGGGTAGTCACCCACGACTTCTCCATTCCCGGTTGGAAGCATGCTGAGAACTTGAAGTTCAAGGAGAACTACAGAACCCACACCATCTACCTATACAGGTGGCATCCTAGAGGCTGACATGCTCTCGGATACAGCAACGAGACTTACGCGCCTCGTCTTCTGTTGTCGATCTGATCGAGGAGGTCGGGGAGTTCGCACACGCTGCCGATGGTTAGTCCCGTCCAGCTAGACGCCTCAGGTCCCCTGATCCAGATGGCTCTTATCCCCGCCCTCAACGCGCCCTCCATGTCTGTGTCGACGCCGTCGCCGACGTGAACGGCCTCCCCGGGTTCGACGCCGAGCTTCTCGAGGACGTA
>CAZRAV010000003.1:0-17614 GCA_964598175.1 uncultured Candidatus Bathyarchaeia archaeon
CATCACATGGTCGTCGACAAGATCCATGCTCGGGCCCGCGGACAGGTCCAGATGCTCACCCGGCAGCCTACGGAGGGGAGGGCGAGGGGCGGCGGCCTCAGATTCGGTGAGATGGAACGGGACTGCTTAGTGGGCCACGGGGCCGCGATGCTCCTGAAGGACAGGCTCCTCGAGGAGTCCGACGCGTACACCATCTATGTCTGCGAGCGGTGCGGCAAGCTCGCCTACTACGACATCAGGCAGCGGAAGTATGTCTGCCCCCTGTGCGACGCGAAGGGGGGAGTGGAGCCCGTTACCGTCTCATACGCGTTCAAACTGCTGCTACAGGAGCTTCAGAGCCTGTGCCTTTCTCCGTCGCTGGAGCTGGCGAAGGAGGTGTAAGGATGTCGAAGGTCATCGACGCCATCAGGTTCGGGATCCTCTCCCCCGACGAGATAAGGAAGCTCTCCGTCGTCGAGGTCCAGAACTCCGACACCTACGACGAGGACGGCGCCCCCATCTCGGGCGGCCTCATGGACGGGAGGCTGGGAACCCTAGAGCCCCGCCAGCGCTGCCGCACCTGCGGCAACATCGCCATCAACTGCTCTGGCCACTACGGGCATATCGAGCTCGCCGTCCCCGTCGTCCACGTCGAGTTCGCGAAGCACATATACAGACTGCTCTCGGTGACATGCAGGAACTGCGGTCGTATCCTGCTTCCACACGATGAGATCGAGGAGAAGAAGAGGTTAAGTGAGGAGGAGAAGAGGCTCTTCGGCAAGGTCACCGAGGACGTGACGAACGCGATTATTAAGCGTGCGAAGAATTTCAAAAAGTTCAAGGAGTGCCCCAACTGCGGCATGATCCAGACAAAGATCAAGTTCGCCAAACCCACGAGCTTCTACGAGGTTGAACAGGAGCAGATGGAATCCGAGGACCAGACCGTCACCGAGGAGGTGAGCCGAAGGCTCACGCCTAACATGATACGGGAGTGGTTCGAGCGCCTCAGGGACGATGACCTCAAGCTCCTCGGCTTCGAGTCCGAGGTGGCCAGGCCTGAGTGGATGATCCTCCAGGTGCTCCCGGTGCCTCCGGTCGATGTCCGTCCCAGCATCATCCTCGAGTCGGGCATCAGGGCAGAGGACGACCTCACCCACAAGCTCGTCGACATCATCAGGATCAACCAGCGGCTGAGGGAGAACATCGAAGCCGGCGCGCCGACCCTCATCATCGAGGACCTCTCGGAGCTTCTCCAGTACCACGTCACCACCTTCTTGAACAACGAGGTCTCAGGCATCCCGCCTGCCCGCCACAGGTCGGGGCGAACGCTGAAGAGCCTAGCCCAGAGGCTGAAGGGGAAGGAGGGGAGGTTCAGGGGGAACCTCTCGGGGAAGAGGGTCGACTACTCGGCCCGGACTGTCATCTCCCCCGATCCCAACATCGACATCAATGAGGTCGGAGTCCCAGTGCACATCGCCGTCCGCCTGACCATCCCCGATATTGTCACCGAGAGGAACATCGAGGAGATGCGGAGGCTTATCATCAACGGCCCATACAAGCACCCGGGGGCGCTCTACATCATCCGCCCGGACAACAAGCGGATCAGGCTCGAGTTCGTCGCGGACAGGGAGAAGATTGCCGAGGCTATCGAGCCCGGCTTCGTCGTCGAGCGCCACCTTAAGAACGGGGATATCGCCCTCTTCAACCGGCAGCCGAGCCTCCACAGGATGAGCATCATGGCCCACCGAGTCAAGGTGCTCCCCTACAGGACCTTCAGGATGCACTTGGCTGTCTGCCCGCCCTACAACGCCGACTTCGACGGGGACGAGATGAACCTCCACATCCCCCAGAGCAAGGAGGCCCAGACCGAGGCGCGGCTGCTAATGCAGGTGTCGGACCACATACTTTCACCGCGATACGGCGCGCCCATCATCGGCGCAACCAAGGACTTCATCACTGGCGCCTACCTGCTCACTAGGCGGGAGACGATGCTCACCGCCAACGAGGTGGGGAAGCTCCTCACCGCAACGGGCTACGGTGGCCCCATCCCCGAGCCGACGGTGAGGAAACACGGGCCCCTCTGGTCGGGAAAGGACATCTTCAGCCTCTACCTGCCCAGCGACTTCAACTTCGTCATCAGGGCCAACATCTGCCGACACTGTCCAAAGTGCGACCGGGAGGATTGTCAGTACGACTCCTACGTGATCATCCGGCAGGGGAGGCTCAAGACCGGCGTCATCGACAAGAACAGCATCGGCGCCGAGAGGGCGGAGACCATCTTCCACAGGATCATCAAGGATTACGGCACCGACATGGGCCACGACTTCCTCAACTCCATATGCCGCCTCATCAACGAGTTCCTCTCCCTCAAGGGCTTTACCTTCGGCCTCGACGAGTTAGAGATCGGCGGCAGGGAGCGGCAGAGGATCAGCAAGGTCCTGAAGCAGATGGAGAAGAATGTTGAAGCCCTGATAGAGGAACTCAGGACAGGGAGACTGAAGAGGCTGCCCGGCCAGACACTGCAGGACACCTTCGAGATCCAGGTGATGAACGAGCTCGCGAAGGCCCGAGATCGGGCAGGAGAGATCGTCGAAGGAGGCCTTGATATATCCAACGCAGGTATCATCATGACCCGGAGCGGAGCGAGGGGCTCCAGCCTAAACATAGGCCAGATGATGGGCTCTGTAGGCCAACAGTCGATCCGAGGAAAACGGATCATGCGCGGCTACCTGAATCGGACCCTACCCCACTTCAAGGAGAAAGACCCCAACCCCGAGGCACGCGGCTTCATCTACAACTGCTACAGGGACGGGCTGACGCCCATCGAGTTCTTCTTCCACGCCATGGGCGGCAGAGAGGGACTAGTCGACACCGCCGTCCGCACACAGCAGAGCGGGTACATGCAGCGCCGACTCATCAACGCCCTAGAGCACCTCCGAGTCGAATACGACGGCACCGTCCGCGACTCCACGGGCGACATCATCCAGTTCCGCTACGGAGAGGACGGCATCGACCCCGCGAAGAGCGACCACGGCAAAGCCGTGAACGTGGAGCAGCTGATAGAGAGGGTCAAGATCGCCGAGGAGAAGGGGGTTCCCGCATCCAAGAAGTTCATCGAGGCCCAGCTGGTCGAGGTTGGCGACATGTTGACGGCAAGCCTCCTCAGCGAGCTGAAGAAAGGACTCCTAGACTCGGGCCTGACCGAAGCCGGTGTCGAAGAGGTCACCCAGACCGTTCTGAGGAACTACGATTTCAGCCTTGTCGAGCCCGGCGAGGCCGTCGGCACCGTCGCTGCGCAGTCCATCGGCGAGCCCGGCACGCAGATGACGCTGAGAACCTTCCACTACGCAGGCGTAGCCGAGCTGAACGTGACCCTCGGCCTACCCAGGCTCATCGAACTGGTGGACGCCCGCAGGTCACCCTCGACGCCCGTCATGACCATACACCTCGACAAGAATCACAAGCGCAAAGAGGAGAAGGCCAGGGAGGTCGCGCAGAGACTCACCTACACCGTCATCGATGACATCATCCAGTCCTTGAACATCGACCTGAGAAAGGACGCCATCAGGCTGATCCTGGACCCCGCAAAGATGGAGACACTCGGCGTAACGCTAAGCGACGTGGAGAAGGAGCTGACGAAGTTCGAGAAGGAGGACGAGATGACCTACCTCATCAAGCTGTCGGAGGCGAAGGACGTAGACCCGGAGCGGCTCATAAAGCAGACCACAGAGACACGCGTCAAGGGGATACCTGGGATCAAGAGGGTGCTCACCACCTACGAGAACGGCGAATGGATCATCCGCACAGACGGCTCGAACCTCGAGGAGGTCCTCACCATAGAGGGGGTTGACCCGAAGAAGACCACGACTAACGACATACATGAGATCGCAGGGATACTGGGCATCGAGGCGGCCCGGAACGCGCTCATCAGGGAGGCTCGAAGCGTCCTCGAGGAGCAGGGCCTCGATGTGGACGTGAGGCACGTGATGCTCGTCGCCGACATCATGACCAACTCGGGGCAGGTCAAGCAGATCGGCAGGCATGGAATCAGCGGCGAGAAGAGCAGCGTCCTAGCCCGGGCGGCCTTCGAGTTGACCATCCAGCATCTCGTGAAAGCAGCCATTCGGGGCGAGACCGACCCCCTTAAAGGCGTCATAGAGAACATCATCGTGGGGCAGTCGATGCCTTTGGGGACAGGAAGCGTCGATCTCTTCATGACAATGGGAGGGAAGGCAGAATGAGTAGCATCGACCATGAGCTGAGGATAGCCATCTCCACCGGCAGGGTCAGCCTCGGCTCCAAAACAGCGACGAGGGAGATGCGGCGCGGCAGACCCAAGATGGCGATAATCTCCTCAAACTGCCCAGAGGAGATGAGGTTTAGGATAGAGAACTATGGCAGGCTGGCGAACATCCCGGTGCTGCACCACCAGAAGGACAGCCTCGACCTAGGCCTCCTCTGCGGCAAGCCATTCCCAGTCTCAGCAATTGTTATAAACGATCCCGGTGACTCAAGAATATTAAGACTGGTGAAGGTGGAAGATGCTTAGCAACATCAAGATCACAGAGAACGAGATGAAATACATGGCGCTGCTGGAGAACATGACCGGCGCCACAATCGTGGACTGCATCATCGACGAGGCTGAGGATAACATCATCTTCGCCGTCAAGAAGGGGGAGGTCGGCCTCGCAGTGGGCCGCGGCGGGGAGAAGATCAAGCGCTTCCGCAAGATGACGAACAAGCAGGTCGAGGTCTTCGAATACATCGGCGATCCACTGAAGTTCATCAGGAACGCCCTCAAACCAGCGAAGGTGAAGGAAATAAGGCTGGTGGACAGGGTCGGCGGCGAACGCATAGCGATGGTCAACGTCGTGACCAAGGACAAGGGCATCGCCATCGGCAGAAACGGCCAGAATATCAAGAAGATAAGGTTCCTAGCTAAACGCTACTTCAACTTGGACACCATCGTCATCAGCTAAAACGCTGTTTATTCAAGACTGTTTGCCCATCCATTGGTTTACTCTTGTTAGGTATATTACGTGGACCATGTCCAACCCCAAAAGAGGTTTACACAGATTCCAGAATGAGCTTCCACATCTACAAACAATGGGTGTATTTAAAATAGGTTGCTAAAAACGGGCTTAAACTGCTCAGCGGATCTCCATCTCGATGTAGACTTCATTGGGCACCCTGATCCTCATGATGCTGCGCATGACACGCTCCCGTGCGTCTATCTCGATAAGCCTCTTGTGGACGCGCATCTCGTACTTGTCCCAGGTGTTGCTGCCGTCTCCGCAGGGGGTCCTCCTGACGGGGACGACCATCCGTTTGGTCGGCAGCGGTATCGGCCCCACCATCTTGACGCCTATTTTCTTGGCTATCCCTTTGATCTCGTCACAGACCGAACCGAGCTTCTCCGTGTCGGTGCTCGTCAGCTTGATCCTCGCCCGCTTCACCATCTTCGTATCCCTGTTTTGTCGGAGGCCGAAACTTAAAGGTTCCGCAGCAGGGGGCTCCTCAGGCGGCTAGCTCTCGATCTCTAGGACCACACCTGCTGCTATGGTTGTGCCCATGTCCCTGAGCGCGAAGCGCCCCAGCTGTGGGAAATCTTGGTAGACCTCCATCGCGACAGGGCGCAGTGGCTCGAACCGGACGATGGCGGCGTCTCCGGTCCTCAGGTAGCTCGGATTTTCCTCCACCACTTGTCCGCTCCTGGGGTCGATTCTGGAGATCAGCTCGGCGAAGTGGACTGCCATCTGCGCGGTGTGGATGTGGAGTACGGGAGTGTAGCCCTGGGCTATGGCCGTCGGGTGGTGGATGACGAAGATCCTTCCCTTGAACGCCTTCGCCACTGTGGGTGGGTTGTCTGTGTAGCCTGCAACATCCCCGCGCTTGATCTGGTCCCTGGCGATGCCCTTGACGTTGAAGCCGATGTTGTCGCCAGGCACGGCCTGGGGCATACGCACGTAGTGGGTCTCGATGGTCTTGACATCGCCCTCCGCACCCGCGGGCATGAAGACGATGTGCTGGTCTAGTTTCAGCACTCCCGTCTCGACGCGCCCGACAGGCACTGTGCCCACACCCCTAATAGAGTAGACATCCTGCACGGGTATCCTCATCGGCTTCTCGATGGGCTTCTCGGGGACCTCGAACTCGGACATGGCATTTAGAAGCGTCGGGCCCTTATACCAGGGCATCTTGTCGCTCTGCTTCGCAAGGTTGTCGCCGGTCCAGCCCGAGCAGGGGACGAAGTGGATCTTGCTGATGTCGTAGCCTACCATCTTAAGCAGCCCTGAGACGCCGTCCTTGACCTCCTCATACCTACCCTGGCTCCAGTCGACTGTGGCGTCGTCCATCTTGTTGACCGCGACGACCATCTGGTCGACGCCGAGCGTCTTCGCTAAGAACGCGTGCTCCCTCGTCTGGCCGCCGGGGTTGGTACCTGCCTCGTACTCGCCCCGCTTCGCCGAGACGAAGAGGATAGCACCGTCAGCCTGGCTAGCGCCGGTGACCATGTTCTTGACGAAGTCCCTGTGGCCGGGTGCGTCGATGACTGTGAAGAAGTACTTTGGTGTCTCCAGCTTGTAGAAGGCCAGGTCTATGGTGAGGCCCCGCTCCCGCTCCTCCTTGAGCTTGTCGAGGACCCATGCGTATTTGAAGGACTCCTTGCCAAGGGCCTTGGCCTCCTTCTCGTACTCCTGTATGACCTTCTCGCTGATGGCACCTGTGTCGTAGAAGAGGTGGCCTATACCTGTGCTCTTACCGTGGTCTACGTGGCCTATGATGATCAGGTTGAGGTGTGGCTTCTCCTTGCTACTCATTCTGTAAACCTCCTACAGACAGAGAATGGCATGCCACATAAAAAGTTTAGGTTCTTCGTTCAAAACCATGAAGAAACGGATCAACCCTTTTCCCAAGCCTAGAATGGGAAAAATTTCAGAGTTATAGCTCTGTCGTAGCGTAAGATTTAAACTAGACAGCCCCAAACGGCTTAGGGGAGGATCATTTGGCCAACGGGATGTTCACCGGACGTAGGCTGAAGAGAATACGGAGGAAGATGCGCCTCAAGAGCAGGGACTACGTCAGGCGGCTGAGACGCCGGAAGAAAAAGTCCGACCTACTGGTAGGCGCCCCGATGGGCCGCGGCATAGTACTTCAGAAGGTCGGCGTCGAGTCGAAGCAGCCCAACTCCGCCATCCGTAAATGCGTGAGGATTCAGCTCATCAAGAACGGGCGCCTAGTGACAGCGTTCCTGCCGGGGGACGGTGCCCTCAACTATATCGACGAGCACGACGAGGTGATGATCGAGGGCATTGGAGGCCCCCGGGCGAGGTCCATGGGCGACATCCCAGGTGTCCGATACAAGGTCTCGAAGGTGAACGGCGTCCCCCTCAACCTCCTCGTCATCGGCAAGATGAAGAAGCCCATGCGCTGAGACCAACAGCTCATAGGGACTCACTGATTCTCAGCGTCGGCATCAGGTTTGCGAATAGCAGCGCCGACGCGATGTAGAAACAAGCTGCGTGGCCCACGTTCTCCATCACTGTTGACATGATTATTGGGCCAATTATGGAACCTAGATCGAAGAAGGTCCTGTATGTTCCGATGGCTGCACCCCTCTGGGACGGATCGACTGCCTCGGCAGCAAGGACGGGGCTGACGATCCATATTGCTCCTGTTGTGATGCCGATGGAGAAGATGACAGAGGCGAGAACGGGGAAGGAGACCGCGAAGTTCAGCGCGATGACGAGTACTGCGGTGGCCGCCAGACCGAACATTAGGACAGGGCGGCGTCCTATCCTGTCGGAGATGGTACCCATGGTGAGCATTGCCACGACGAAGCCGATGGATCGCGAGCCCATGAGGAGGCCGATGCTCGTGAGGCTTAGGCCCAGCTCCTCGTTCGCGTAGAGGGGGAAGATAGTGAACATGACGCCGGAGCTCATGACGAACTCCGCAAACGTGACGCTGGAGACGATGAGGAGATTCCTGCTGCCGAAGACCTCCCTTATGGACGATAGCGACAGCTCCGACCCAGTTCCACTAACCCCAGACTGCCTACGAATATTGGGTGTGAAGACGAGCATAAGCAGGGCGGCGCCGACGAAGGCCGCGGAGAGCAGGAAGCTCACCCTGAAGTCTAAGAGGGAGACGACGTATCCGCTGAAGGTCGAGCCAACGATGGTTCCCGCGAACTCGATGCCCTGGAATAGGCCCATGGCGCTTCCTCGACGGCCCGCGTCGAAGAGGTTGATGACGAATGTCATCGCCACCGCGAAGAAGAGGGGAGCGCCCAGACCCATCAGCGCCCTTGCCAGGATGAGCTGGATGGGACTGGTCACAAGAGCGCAGAGGATGTTCCAGACAGCGGTGAGGAGTAAACCCACGGACATTGGGAGATGGTAGCCGAACCTCGAGGAGGCCAAGCCGCTGGGGACCTCTAGGATGATCCTGCTGACCCAGTAGCCGGCGACCGCGAGGCCTACGTAGATTCCCGACGCCCCGATCCGCTTGGCGAAGATGGAGAGGAGGGGGTTGACCAGGCTCGTGCTGAACATGACAAGGAGGGCGATGATGCAGATGATGAAGTATGTCGCAGAATAACCCTTGGACATACCGTTCTAAGGAGAGGATATCCAATCGGTTATAAAATTACTGAGACCTGAAAAAGCCTTTTATTTAGGTTCCCTTATTTGCATCTCTGACTCATCGAGGAAAAAGTGGTAAAATGAGTAGGAGCGAAGCTGAGAAGTCCGAGACCCTGAAGCTCTTCGGGGAGTGGAGTTTCGAGGACATCACGGTGAGGGACATAGGCCTCCAGAGGTACCTCAAACTGGACCCAATATACCTGCCGCACTCGGGAGGGAGACATGAGGCCCGCAAGTTCCGCAAGTCCGAGATGAACATCGTGGAACGACTCATAAACAGCCTGATGCACCCGGGGAGCAGCGGAGGGGAGAAGACACGCATTATCAACGTTGTGAGGACCGCTTTCAAGATCATGGACCTCAAGACGGGGCGCAACCCCATCGAGGTCCTGGTCAGGGCTGTGGAGAACGCCGCGCCCAACGAAGACACAACCCGCATCGGCTACGGCGGCGTCGTCTACAGGCTCGCCGTGGACATATCCCCCCAGCGGAGGATCGACCTCGCCCTCAGGTTCATCGTCCAGGGCATCAAGGCCGCTGCCTTCAGCAACCGCAAGACCCTCGAAGAGGTCCTGGCGGAGCAGCTCATTGGGGCGGCGAACAACGACTCGAACACATTCGCGATCCGACGCAAGCTCGAGGTGGAGCGGATAGCCCTCTCCTCAAGGTAAATCTAATTCTGGCTTCTTTTCTCGAGGTTCTGTTTAAAGGAAGCTTCCTGCGAGGAAGCCTATGAGACCGCTCGTCATCCAGATGAGGATGCGGTTCTTCACCCTTCGACTGTTCTCCCGGCTTGGATCTTGCATCAGCGAGTATGATGAATAGATCAGCCCCAGGTCCGTCAGGGTGACAAAGGGTACGTACCAGACGGAGACCAATCCCCAAGAGAGGGGTAGGAAGGAGATGGCCGCGGCTGAGATGTAAAACGCAGCGGCAGTTACGGCGGCGGTCCTCGAGCCCTTGGAGACGGCTACAGTTTTGATCCCCTCGGCTTGGTCCCCCTCCATGTCTACGATGTCCTTCGTCACCTCCCGCCCCGTGTTTGAAAGGAACGCCATCATGGCAAAAATAAGTGAGGGGAGTGTCACCGCGTTCCCGACAACCAGCCCACCGTAGATGAAAGGCGTCGCTATGCAGGTGCTCACGAGCAGGTTCCCCAGGAGACCAGTCCTCTTCCCTCTTGTAGAGTAGAGGAACATAATAATCCAAGAGAAGACGGCGACAGCCAGGCATCTGAGGTTCGTCAACCAAGCGGTAAGAAGACCTATGGCGCTCAGAGCAAAAGAGGACGCCAGCGCCTCCCCCGGCGTCACGGTCCCGCTCGGGATTGGACGGCTAGGCTCGTTGACGGCGTCGATCTCTCTGTCATAGTAGTCGTTGACCGCCATCGCGCTGCCGGTGAGCGTGAAGGCGGTCGTGGATCCGAGGATCAGGTTACGCCATGATCCGATTAGGTCGGCACCGCCCCCTATCGCAGCTCCTACGAGGACGGCTAAGCCCATCATGATGCAGTTGACGGGGCGGATGAGGCGCAGGAGGCCGCCGGGTTCTCTCATTTCGACAACGCTTCATTTAGGGGTGGATGATGTCAAACATATAATGTTCGCGCTCGCGAAAATGATTAATATAATTCTATTCAAATTATAATTGAATTGTCTATAGTTGCATTTGCAAATCTAGCATGGCGTAAATATACTTGAGGTGGCTTCGGAGTCGGGGTTTGGATATTGAACCTGATGGACTTGTTTATTTGCAGCGTGGGACACGTCTGCTCACGGAAGCCATGCCGACGCGGGGTCCCAGTGCCAGAAGTGGTAGTTCCCCGTGCCGGCTGCCCCGCTCTGCTCCACGTGGGCCTTCTCCACGACGGTCACCTTGACGCCGTGCTCACAAGTGGATATAGCAGCCATGCAACCGCTGTATCCACCTCCGACAACCAAGACATCTGTCTCAACAGTTTCCTTTTTCCCCATTAGATTCAACACCTTTTCGCGCACAAAACGTTATGTCGATAATCAACCCTTCGCCTCATCCAAAGAAAAAGGAGCTAGGTTATTAAAACAGGTTAGGCATGTAGAGCTGCCCTAGATCAAGGAGAAATATGTCGAGATTTCTAAAAAATTGACCCCTATATAAAAAGAAGGGAATTTAAGGCGTTCTCATTCGCATGGATGATCAATTTGCTCCCTTCAAAGCCTTGGAGGGTCCTTATTGTGCGCAGTGACCAATAGCTTTTTCAAGCAGTGATACCTTTCCAGCCCTTGATTCTTGAGGAGATTAAGATGACGAGAGAACTGATCCACACGATCTTCGCTCGACGGAGCATCCGCAAATACACAGTAGAACAGGTCGGTGAAGAGAACATCAAGACGTTGCTGGAAGCTGCGATGGCTGCCCCTTCGGCTTCAAACCTCAAGCCGTGGCACTTCGTCGTTGTGACTGACCGGCAGACGCTGGACGGTTTGGCTGAGGCTCATCCCCATGGCAAGATGCTCTTCGAAGCGCCTTTGTGCATCGCCGTGTGCGGTGACCCGACAATCTCGCAGCGTTATTGGGTTCAAGATTGCTCTGCTGCTACAGAGAACCTGCTCTTGGCGGCAGTCGCAGGGGGTCTGGGCGCAGTCTGGTTGGGTGTGTATCCCAGGGAAGACCGTGTCGCCGCTATACGTAGGGTGTTGAGCATCCCGGAGACAATCGTTCCTCTTAACCTGATCTCTATAGGCCATCCAGCGGAGAAGAAAGAGCCGCGCACACAATACGAAGACGCGCGCGTGCATCGCGAGAACTGGTAGTACTACAACCGGGCACTCTTAAGGAAAAAAGGATTTATTCATTGGAGGTCAAAGGGTAGACCGAGGCATCTAATATTTCGATCCTAGAAGGAGCCTCATCGCAGGGTGGAAATATATTGTGACAGAAAAGGTTTCATTAAGGTCTAAGAAATACTGCAGAGCCAGCAGAGTCTTCGCGTTCCTGAGGCTTCTAAGGATTACGGGCATCAGAGATTTCTTCCTACACTATGTGATAATCATCGTCGTTCTTGCCGCGATCATTGCGTCAATTTCATTACAAGAAATAGACGGTAAATTCCCGATTTTAGTTGCCTTCTCTATCTCATCTGCCCTTTTCTCATGTGTGATAAACGATCTATACGATGCCGAGCTCGATGAGCTAGATCCAGAGACAAGAAATCCATTGGCCAGAGGAGAGATAAGCAGAAGGACCGTGGCCTCTATAGTCTTAATGTTATTGGCTACCTCCGCGTTCTTGCTTGCTCTCCTTCCTTCGAGGAGCGCTCCCTGGGGCGTTGTGGGACTCGTTCTCAGCTTCACATACTCGTATGGCATTCGGGCTAAGATGAGACCATTCCTCGATGTCGCCTACCATGGAATCCTCTTCGCTTTTCCCTTCATCATGGGATACACGTTATACAAACCATTCGACAAAATCTGCCTGCTAGTTTCAATTGCCATAGGCATAGGGGGGACAGTGTCTGAACTGTTGCAGGAGGTCAGAGATTACGACTTCGACAAGGCCTTCGGAAAGACAACAGCCGTACTGCTAGGAAAGAAGAAGTCCCTCGCCCTCAGTCTAGGGCTCATAATTATCTGGATCCCTATCGTTGTAATAGCATCTGGCAGCCTTTTCTTCTTCCCTCTAACCCTATTTTTCTTCAGGGTGCCATTCCAGTTTCTAGTGTTGCCACCTTTATCCCTCTTCGTACTGGAGCCCATATTCAGGGGGATCATGGTGGAGGCTCATCAAACGGTTGTGTATGATGGATTCAAAAAACGGGCGTTGGCCGTCTTCATCATCCTGGTTTCTTCCTCTGCCACCGTATTCGCATATAGCTCGACGAAAAATTACTACGGAGACTTCGACTGGGAGAATTACGTCGTCAGGCTAGATGCCCGTACCTTAATAGCAGGTCCTGAGAGTTGGAGTGTCGCCTTCGTTAGGTTTAGGTACCGCGATGAGGCGAATCACTACTACCTTCTCCTGTACAAAAATGGCATCTTGGAACTCACAAAGGTCGTATCCTCAGAGAAAACCTTCCTGAACTTCGTGGAAACCGACCTGTCACCATTCGACTGGCACAGCTTCGAGATCATCCTAGAAGGACCATCGATAAGGGTGCTGGTGGACGGTGTCCTATATGTGGACATCAAAGACGACTCTTCCTCCAAGGGCGTGGTCTGCCTCTCCGGAATCTGTAGCGCTAGGCTAGCTTTTTTCAAGGGAGTAGAAGTGTATCCCAGTTCAAGTACGTTATGAGCAGGATCGGGCTGAGGGCGTGGATCGATTTGGTATGAGAGAAAGCGAGGTTATGGACCTCCACCCAGGTATATAGATTCCTTACGCTCCTCCGACATATGCGCTCAGCCATAGCGGTTATGGTTAGTTTTATGTCTCTTAAAGGGGTGATATTATATGGAGTAGTTCTACATGCGCCTCAAGGCTTTCTCCATAAGACAGCGTGGGGGAAGGAGCCAGTTCGATATCTACGTCTCCACGATGCCCGCGTATCAGCTCATCGAGAGGAGTGCCATAGACAGGTGGACGCCCGAAAACCCAGAGGGGTATCAGCGCCTCCCGGATGAGAGGAGGCTCAGCTGGGGGAGGGGGTCCGCCGTGAGGTATCTGATGAGGGAGCTCGGGTGCTTCCCGACTTCGGTCCTCCTCAACGTCCGTGGAGAGCTCAGCTTCGAGGGGGAGTTCGACCTCGGGTGGTGCATCTTAGGAGAGCTGACCATCGACGACGACTCAAAGCTGTGGCTCATCGACGGGCAGCACAGGGTTGAAGCCCTGAAACGGGCTGTGGAGAGGAACGCCGACTTCGAGGAGTACCCCGTCATCGTATCGCTGCTCCGGCTGCCGAAGAGGTTCGACGAGCTGATGCTCTTCTACATCGTAAACCGCCGCCAGCGGAGCGTCCCCACAGACCTCGCCTACAGGCACCTCCAGCAGATGCTCTGGGAGAAGGGGACGGAATGGCTCTACGAGCTGGAGGGCCGCAGGGGCGTCCGCCTCGGCCTCGCCACCGAAATAGTGGACTACCTGAACGAGGACCCGCGGTCCCCCTGGAGTGGAAGAGTGAAGCGCGTAGGCGAGGACAGGCGCGAGGAGCACATCATCCACGACAAGCCGCTCATCCGTTCGGTCGCGGAGGTCCTCCGGGAGAGGGTGTTCGAGGGTATGCCGATAAGGGAGCTAGCAGACCTCCTCACAGACTACTGGAACGCCATCGCCAAGGTCTACCCTAGGGCCTTCGGGAAACCTCAGTCGTACACGCTGCTGGCTACCCCCGGCATCTTCTCCCTGCACATGCTCTTTCCATCAGTGTACGCCATGTGCGCAAAGAGTGGCGTCATCACCGAGGAGAGGATGAATCAAATTCTAGTCGGGCTGCTGGAGGAGACACCGGCCCATCCGCAACCCGATTTCCGGAGGCCCCTCACCCTCGACTTCTGGTCGAAAGAGCACGGGCCAGCCATTGCCATCTCCACCAGCCTCCAGACCATAAAACGCCTCCACCTGAACCTTGCGCAGAAGATCCAGCTCGCCGAGACAGGCTAGGCCCGTTCGACGTGTACCCTCTCGCCGCCTTTGACCTTTTTGAAGACCTTTGGGTCACCTAGGATACGTCCGAAGACGTTAACCGGGCTGGCAGGCCTGATCTCGGCGCCTCGGCTGGCAGGGGTGGGCCCGAAGAAGATGCAGAACGCGCTCCCTGGCGGCCAATAGCCGAGATCGCCAAGCTCGACCACCTCCCTCGGGTTCTCTGCCTCAACCTCGATGGGGATGGAGAAGTATATCTCGTCACCCCATGTATTCGCCCTAGCCTCGAGGGGGAGGGCGTCCCATATCGCCTGCACAGTCCTCGGGTTCTCATCGGAGAGCTCGGCGTAGACCTCGCCGGTGGACGGCGTCGTCACCCTAATCCGCTTAGCCATCGGCTAATCTACACCTTAAGGGGCATCGCGATGATCTCCTGGACCACCATTCGCTTCTCCGGGTCGGGGCTGAAGAAGTCCATGGGAGGAGCTGGCTTTACGACAAACGCCGTGTCCAGACCCCTTTGGCTCCCACCCACTGCGATGACGTTGCCTGGCGGCGCGACTTCCTTCTCTGCCGCTATAGCTGCCACTTCAAGGGCCGCTTTCACGCCTGCCCCAAAGAAGAGGAGGGCTTCCCGCATTTCACGCCTCTCCTGGATGGGCAGGTCGGCGCGCTCAACGGCGGTTACTCCCAGCTTCTTCATCCCCTTCTTCACGTCTTCTTCGTAGGTGAATTCGGTGATGCTGACAACCTTCGATAACCCCTTCAAGGCCTCGGCCAACCTGAGGGCGGTCTTGCCCTTGAGGCTGGCCACGACCACCGTGGCGATTCCTGACTCCTTCGCCCTCTCGACGACGGCCTCGATCAGGTCGCCGGTGCTCTTCGCCCCGGGCTTGAGGTAGAGTATGTTTTTGACAACTTTCAAGAACATCACACCATTCAATCTCTAACCTCATCCGCTTAAACCTTTTACGCCCCTATCAACTAAACAGATAAAATTCTCGTCAAGATAGCCTCAATGCCATAGGGTGTCAATGAAGTCAGGCTTACAATATAGATATAATTTCCTCTAACCTTCGACTGATGACGTAACCATCTCTTCGGTCGCACGTACTCTAGCATTCTCATAACCGGTTAGACGAATTTATAGATGGGATTCAGGGATAGAATTATATTGCCGGTCGATGGTTGTAGGGGAGGCGGATAGACGTTGATCAGGGGATCCGCTCCAACAGATAGGGGGAATCGAAAGAGAGCGGTCCTCATCGCAGCCCTTCAACTGGTGCTGTTCATCGCCTCCCATTCGATCATAGAGGCACAAGCAGCAGCCTACCTTACGGGACTAGTGCTAGACGAGAATGGCTCGCCCATCGAGGGTGCCACAGTCTCGGTCTGGCTTGGGAATGAGCAGGTTGCATCAGGAAGCACAGGAGCCGATGGCCGCTTCGAAATCCTGGTCGAAGCTGAAGCCCGATACGCGATCTATGTATTCGCCGATGATGACTCTACCCCTGGCGTCGACTACCTGCCTGCCAGATTGGAAGCTGTACCCTCCGACAGGGACGAGCTGAACTTCACCCTCGTATCGGCGGCGTCTCTGGTCTTCGATGGCGATATCCAGTTCGTCGAATCGGAGGAGCTGCCGTTTTCCGTCGTCTACGCCATCCTAGACCCGGCCTCCGAGGGGGTCATGAATATCAGTGGCTTGCCTCTCATATACGGATCTGAGGACGACATCCGAAGCATCCTTCTTGATGTTGCTCCTTCGCATCTCATCGTCCCCGCGGGTGTCCCATTCACTGTTGGTGTCAATTGCTCTGTCCTCGTGGGGTCGAGCTTATTCTTCCGCTCCTTCGAGGTGGATGAACCAGGTCATTTTCTACTTGAGAGTGGTGAATGGTCCGCTGTCGATGTGAGGAGGTACTCGGTGCCCTTCAACCTCGGCGTCGTAGAGGCGCTCCACAGTAGCGTTGAGTCTAGGATCGGCGAGATGGAGGCGGTCGGGTTCTACCTCACCGCGGCGAGGGAGGCGGATGCTTCTGCCGTGAGACGGCTCTCGGAGGCGAGATACCTCTATGAAGAGGGGAGGTACATTGAGAGCTTCGACGCGGCGAAGAGGAGCTACCTCGCGCTCAGGCAGACGCTTACGGGCTTGGTACGTTCGTACAGCGATGCTGCCCTCTCCGTCTACATGCTCATCTTCTTCCTCGCCTTCGCTTCCACCGCCATTGCGTTCCTGCTCTTGAACAGAGAGTCGTACAAGCTCGTAGGAAATCCAGCGGTGTACATCGTAACGCTGGTTGTCCTTTACCTCACCTACCCAGGCAGCGTCATGATCCCCCTCCATCTCTTCTTAAGATCGGCAGGCCTTGCCTTCCTGTCATCGTTAACGGTGGCTGTCATCCTCCCCCGGTTTATGAGGGGGAGGGGGGGTGATGGTCACCTTCCGGTGAGGAATATCGTCGTCCCCATCTTCTCCATGGCGAAGAGGAGCATGAGGAGGCGAAGGCTGAGGTTCGCGCTGACGCTGACCTCTATGACGATGCTGGTGGTATGCTTCGTGACCCTCACCTCCTTCTCCGAGGGCTACGGCCTCGTCGTCAGCCGCGTTACAGGCAGAAGATCCCCCGTGACGGGCGTCCTGCTGCGCGCCTCGGGCTACACCGAAGCAGAGCACATCTTCATACCACTGGCTGACATCGCCTCGGGTTGGCTTGAGAGACAGCCCGAGAGCACGGTCATCTCGCCTAAGGCGGAGAACACCCCCCTCCAGCTGCCCGTCTCAACGCTGAACGACAAGCCCATCTTCGGCATTGTGGGGATCGACCCAGTAGTCGAGTCGGCGATAATCAATCTAGAGGCCGTCCTCAAGAAGGGTGAACTCCCGGGGGAGGGGGGCGCCTTAATCAGCGAGGCCCTCAGCAATGAGCTTGGAGTCGGGGTGGGCGATAGCCTCTCGCTAGGCGTCAAACGGGTCACGCTGCAAGGCGTCTTAGATGACGCCGGGTTCCGCAGACTGAGAGACCTGGACGGCTCGACGTACCTGCCGAAGAAGATTGTGAACAAGAATCCAGAGGGGTCCCCGATGTTTGCTGTTGAGCCGTGTGAGCCTTCCGAGGTCGTAGTCCTGCATATTTCGACAGCCCTGGAAATACCATTGGTTGGCATCAACCGCGTCGACATCGCCATCGGGGAAGGGGTCGACGTCAACGCCTTCGCGGAGAGGCTGGCCCTGGAGAGGGGATACAAGGCCTGGTCATCCTCCTCCGACGGCGTCTACGTCGCCAATCTCGGCGGTTACCTGGAGGGGAAGGGTCTGCCGCTTATTGTGCCCTGGGGCATCGTCGTCCTCAACGTCGTTGTGACGATGCTCAACTCCATGTATGAGAGGAGGAAGGAGATCCATATTCTATCCTCGGTGGGCCTCA
>CAZRAV010000004.1:0-16517 GCA_964598175.1 uncultured Candidatus Bathyarchaeia archaeon
TAGAGAAGCGCGGCGTGACGGTACTGCTGTCGAGCCACAACATGCTCGAGGTCGAGTTCCTCTGCGACAGGGTCGCACTCATAGATGAGGGGGTGATCGTGGCCGATGGTAGGCCCCACGAGCTGAAGCAGCGATACGGCGCCGAGAACCTGGAGCAGGTGTTCATGGAGGCGACGGGGATTGGGTAACAGCCTGACTCCCCTCGTAGTCAAGGAGATTAAGGAGCTCGTTCGTGACCCGAAGATACTCTTTGGCGTCATACTTATGCCCCTTCTCATCTTCCCCGTCATGGGTTCCGCTATCAGCATCTCCCAGGAGTCGGTGCTTAGGGCGATGATCTCTGCCTCCTTCGCCATCTACGACGAGGACCGAGGACCCGCAGCCGAAGCCCTCAAGGGCTATCTGGAGGCGAACAACACCGTCATCTCCATCGAAGCCGCATCCCTCGCGGAGGCCATCATCGCGCTTCAGGAGTCGAACACTTCGGTCCTCATATACATCCACGAAGGCTACTCCGAGAACATCTCCCGAGGGATGAAAGGGTGGGTCAAGCTCTATGCGAACCTCAAGAGCCTCAACATCGCCGAGACGGGCCAGTCCGACAGGGTCAGCAGTCTGATAAACATCTACAACTACTGGTTCTCCCTCAGCAAGATCAAACAGCTACTGGATGAGGCGGGTGAGTCGGCCGACCCAGCAGCGGTCCGCAGCCCCCTCTCAGTCTCCTACGCGTCTGTACTCAAGGGGAACGTGCTGGAGGTCCCGCCCCAGGCCATCTTCGGCCTCATGATGTCCCAGAGCATCATGCTCCCCATAATGGTGATGATCATGCTCATGTTCGCCATCCAGCTTGCTGCGACTAGCATCGCCATCGAGAAGGAGCAGAAGACGCTGGAGACGTTAATGACTCTGCCCGTAAGCAGAATCACCATTCTGAGCGGGAAGCTTGCAGGCTCAATCCTCGTCGCCCTCGCGGGCGCCATCGCCTACATGGTCGGATTCAGCTATTACATGAAGTCCGCCTTCGGCTTTGCCCCCGAATTGACTAGCATGAACCTCGGGGACGCCGGTATCGGGCTCCAGCCCCTAGGCTACCTCCTCCTCGGCGTCGCGATCTTCGTCACTCTCGTCTCGGGGCTTGCCCTCGCCCTCTCCATAGCCGTCTTCACCGACAGCGTCCGGAGCGCCCAGAGCCTCGTTGGCATCCTCTACATCCCTGTCATCGTCCCGGCCATCATCCTCATGTTCACCGACCTCAGCATGCTCCCACCGGCAGTCCGGTGGGTCCTCCTCCTTATACCGTACACCCACAGCATCGTCGCCTCCAAGGCCACCTTCCTCGGAAACTACCTCGTCGTCGCCCGGAGCATCATCTACGTCAGCGCCTTCACCGTCGCCGTCCTGTACGTGGCCGCCCGAATCTTCTCGACGGAGCGGATCATCACCGCCCGCATCAGTTCCTTCAGTCTCCGCAACCTACTGCGTAAACGTTAAATCCGTTCGAACCCACTCTCACCGATACGCCTGGGAGATACATCTATGAATCAGGGCAATGTGAAGGGGATAATCTTCGATCTCGACGGGACCCTCATCCGATCGTCCATCGACTTCCCTGAGATGAAGCGGCGCATGATCGCGATCCTCGAGGATCACGGCATCCCCCGAGGCCTCCTCAGCCCCACCGATACAACCGTGATCACCATGGAGAAGACCGAAAGGATCTGGGAGGAGATGGAGACCCCTGAGACCGAGAGACGGTGGGTGCGGGCCGATATTGACGAGGTGATGAACAGGGCCGAGCTCGAGGCAATCCCCACCGTCGAGGAGGTGGAGGGCGCCGGCGAGGCCGTTAGCAGGCTCAGAGAGAGGGGCTACAGACTCGCGGTCCTGACCCGGGGACACTGCGCCTATGCCGTCGAGGCTCTCAGGAAGACAGGGATGCTTGGATTCTTCGACTTGATTCTGGGGAGGAATGAGACGCCGAGGCCAAAGCCGTACGCGGAGGCACTGCAGCACACAGCAGGGCTAATGGGGCTGAGCCTCGACGAGATCGTCTTCGTCGGAGACCACCCCATCGACGCGACCTGCGCGAAGAATGCGTCTGTCTGCTTCATCGGCGTCCTCTCAGGCTTAACGAAGCAGGAAGCTTGGAGAGACCATGGACAGAAGACGATCCTCGCCAGTGTCGGAGACATCCCCGACTACCTAGCCGAACAATAATATGGCCTGACCTCACACCGCGATGTGACCTTCAAACTCTGTGGTTCCTGGCGATAACATTAATGGGCCGCCTTCACATCTTGGATACTCCTGCGGCTGGCAGCACCCTGATTCTGGCCTTGGACAACACGGTCGGTTGCTCAGGATGGGAGCTACCTCGTAATTTTCCGCGTCGAGGCATCTCCAGACTTCTCAGGAATATGGGAGGGATACTTTTTTATCGATACTTCTGGTAGTATAATCAAATTCGACCTGGGCGGAGATTTAGCGGGGTCTCCGCTGGAGGTGGGGTTATGTCCAAGAAGAAGAGGATTGAGGAGTATATGCAGAAGCTGAACCAGGCGATGGCTATTCTGAACAGGGTGGCGGAGGACAACACGACGCCGAGGAACATCAGGAGGACGGCTAAGCAGGCTTCAGACATGCTGCTCGACGAGAGCCTTTCGCTGGCCGCGAGGGCGGCGAATGCCATCGACCTTCTCGACGAGATCTCTCAGGACCCGAACATGCCGATGTACACTCGGACGAGGCTGTGGAACGTCATCAGCGTCCTCGAGGGCATCAGGGACTAGGACCCTCCAATCGTTAGGAAGGTTTATGGTTCTCCCTTCATCCATCATCCCCAGACGAGATGGTTTGATTTGGAGAGGAGATACTTCGAAAGGAGACCTAGGATCCAGGGAGCGTTGGCCATCGCAGTGGTTCTCATCATAATCATCGGAGGCGTCCTAATCTTCAGCTTTGGCCGCATCGGCGTTGGGTATGTCGCAGTAGTCGTCGATCCCGTCTTCGGGTCGACAACTACGGTGGGGGATGGGGCGAACGCCCATTACTTCTTCAAGCCTCCATGGGCAAGCATCTACAGGGTCTACGTCGCCACGGACAGCGTCAACATGTGGAGTGAGATTTTAGCTACAGGCGATTTCCCTGCTGTAGAGAGCCTTACGAAGGATGGGCTGAGGGTGGATGTGGACATCACCATCAGATGGAGGGTCTCAGCGTCTGGTGTTGTCGACCTATTCAGGCGGTTCCCAGCGATGGACTGGAAGGAGAGGGCCATTATCCCCATCATCCGCGAGGCCATCAGGAACCTCGTCGTCGACTTTACCGCCATCGAGACCATAGAGAGACGAGGCGTCATAGACACCTTGTTGGAGCAGACTCTTTCTGAAGCTTTTGAAAAGGAACCGTCCCTAGCAGGTGCCATCCTCCTTGATGCAGTCGACTTGAGGCGAATATCGCTTCCGGATACCTTCATCAACGCCATCGAGAGCAAGCTCGCTGCCGAGCAGCTAGCCATAGCCGCGGAGTTCAACAAAACGCGGATACTGGTCGTCGCGAGTGCTACAGCCGAGTCTCAGATAATACAGGCCGAGGGGATGGCTAAGTCCAAGATCATCATCGCGAACGCCACACGGGAGGCCATCGACGCCATCGTCGCCCAGAATCCGGAACTGAACTCAACGCAGCTGACGAACCTCTACCTGTATCTGGAGGCTCTGAAGAACATCGCAGAGACAGGAAAGGGATCGTTCATAATCGTCACGGGCGAAGCTGGCCAGTACATCATCCCCGTGCCCCCTTAATCCTCTCGGCGGAGCTACCTCATTTTTATTCCTCTCCTTCGTAAATGTTAATGAGTGACGACGTTGGTCGTGAAGCCCCTATCTGCACCATGGTTCTTACGCCTCTGGTGGGAAGAACTCGCTACGCTATTCGTCTGCTTGAGCCTAGATTTTATCGAGTACCTCTTCCCGCCATTACTGACTCCCATAATCGGTGATTTCCTCGACTTCGCAGGCTCCGTATTCTGCGTCATGTTCTTCGGCTGGATCGGCTTCATCTCCCTCATCGAATTGATTCCGGGCTTGGATGTGCTGCCCTTCTTCACAGTCGCTTGGCTCGTCTGGTACCTCTCAAAGCGGCGGAGAGACAGGGTGCGGGCGGAGCAAGAGCTGGAACGATGGAGATAGACCAAAATAAGGCATAAATTCAGAGCTTTTTCCTCTCATGTATTTTACTTGTTGTATTGGTTATTCTCTGATGACAAATTGAATTCTCGTCTAGTTTCCGCGTAGGTAAAGAAGTTTTAACTCGTCGTCGACTCTCATAGGATGCTGAGTGAGGGATTTGAGGAGGCTCATCGACACCCACGCTCACCTAAGCGACCTTGGGGACATGGAGGGCGTCGTCAAGCGGGCGAAACAGGCTGGAGTCGACGCCATCGTCGCAGTAGGTGCCAACCTACGTACTTGCATGGCGACCCTCTGCTGGGCCGAGGCTTTTCCCGAATACGTTTTCCCAGCCCTCGGAATCCACCCGACAGAGTGGACAGAGGATGACATCCCTGCCACCCTAAGATTCATCGAGGAGCGCCTCGACAAGTGTGTCGCCCTCGGAGAGATCGGCCTCGACTACTGGAGCAGGGAGGCGAGGAAGAGCAAGGAGAACCGAAGGCGACAGCGCAGCCTCTATGTTCGGCAGCTCCAGATGGTGGAGGAGCACGGGAAACCTGCGTCCGTCCACGGACGCGGCGCCTGGCGCGATGCACTGGACCTAGCCCGCCGCCACGGCCCCGACAAGGTAGTCTTCCACTGGTACAGCGGCCCCCTCGACATACTAGCGGAACTCCTCGACGCAGGCTACCTCGTATCCGCGACGCCCGCCGTCGAGTTCAGCAGAGACCACAGGGCCGCCCTAGCCGAGACGCCGATGGAGCGGATCCTAATCGAGACCGACTCACCAGTCAGCTACCACGGCGCGCCAGCAGAGCCCGCCGATCTGCATCGGACGATGAAAGCGCTGGCAGAGCTGAAAGGAGCCTCCACAGAGGAGGTGGCATTAGCGACGACGCGGAACGCCGAGCAGTTCTTCCGCATCTGAGGAAATGGTTATCAGCGGCCCCAACAACTCAGGGTTGGTTGAGGTGGACAGGTACGCTCGAAGGCGGCTCGTCTTCAAGCACTTCTCCATCCTCTACTTCTTCCTCCTCATCCTGCTCCGAAGCGATAAAGATTTACCCATGTACGGATCAGTCACTCTGGGCCGGGGTAGCCAAGTCCGGACAACGGCGCCAGTCTTGAACGATGTCCGAGACAACTGGTGCTCCTCGCGAGCTCATGGGTTCAAATCCCATCCCCGGCGCCATAACATTGTTAAACGCGTTTCCCATACATTTCGTATAGAATTCTTTGAGGTCCAACCTCTCTCGTTTCATAAAAATGTTGTTAACTCGATTAATCGTTTTATTTCTATGTCTGCGTTCGTCTTAATTTCTCTCCTTTTGATAAATGCAGTTTTCATTCCTATATTTTTAGCTCCTTGAACATCCGAAATTGGGTCATCTCCTACGTGTAAGCTATGATTTGAGTTTGCTCTCAATTTCTTTAACGTATCGAGGAAGACTGATGGATGAGGTTTTGCATAGCCATGTTCGTAAGACAATGTTATGACATCAAAAAAACTCTTGAATTCTTTTCTTATACTCTCTGGGATTTGCCAATGTGTATTAGATATTAACCCGAGCTTATAGCCCCTTTCCCGTAGCGTCATAAGAGTTAGTTTTGCATCTGGGAACCATTTGGTTTTTCTTGTCGCTATTCCATAATCTACAGCCTCCTTTACAATTTCACCAATAGTTTTCGGTTCATAACCGCTTTCGACCAAAACTCCCATGACTATGTCGTCTAGCAATGACTCGCGCAAAGTCTCTTTCAACTTTTTTCGATAAAGTTTATCCGCTATTGAATATTGTTTTAGAAATTCCTCATCATCTACCTTTATTCTGAGTCCCTTCAAGGCTTTCAATATTGGATAAATTATGTCTTCTTTCTTTTTCCTAACTGGATAACGTAAAGTATAGAAATCATCGCATGTAACTGCTTTAATATCTAGAGTCGCCAATAATCCCATCCTACACCTCTTTTTTTCTGTACAACTATGTCTAATAAAACTAATCAATGGCTTATCCATACGGGTTTGAACGTTTGTCTTACATTAACCAATGGCGCTACCCCAACACCAAGACAGCTGAGTGGATGCCCCAAGAAGTACAGGGTTATATATCCTGTGCTATACGGCCGAACAAGCCTGCTAGAGCTTTAGAAGTTGGGCTGCATTCCCTCCCAGGATCTTCTCCTTCTCCTCGTCTCCGATATCCAAGCGCATGATCCTTTCGACCGCGTGTTCAAGGTCGCCGATCTGGTGGGGGAAGTCGCTTCCCATCATGATCTTGTCGGGGCCTGAGAAGGCGTACGCAGACATGAACACATCGCCATCGTAGCAGATGGAGTCCATCCAAACTCTCCTCAAATATTGGGATGGGGGCTCGGAGATGTGGATCTTACACTCGGGGTAGGCTTTGAAGCCTGTCTCGATCCTGCCCCGTAGGTAGGGGAAGACACCGCCCAGATGGGAAGCGACAAGCTTCAGATTCGGCAGTCTCTTCATGACGCCGCTGAATACTAGCCTCAGCACGGCTAGGGTTGTGTCTACGCCGAATCCCAGGATGGGAACGAGCCTGTAGTCGCCCATTGCGGCGTCATTGATTGGGGATGTCGGGTGGATGTATAACGGGACGTCCAGCTTCACTGCCTTCTCGAAGACGGGTAGAAACCTCTCCGAGTCGAGGGGTTGCCCATCGACGTTGGACAGAAGCATAGCTCCTTTCAATCCACACTCTGTGATGGCCCGCTCTAACTCTTCTGCTGACTCCTCAGGCGCCTGTAATGGCAGGGTTGCAAATGCTGTGAAATGGTCTGGATGCTCCTCGATGATCTCGCCGAACCCATCGTTGGTCAACTCTGCGAGTTTAACACCTCTTTCGGGGGTTTCACGCTCGACTCCAGGGGTTGTGAGGGTGAGTACCTGCATGTCCACGCCGCACCTATCCATGGCCTCCAACCTGTCCTTGAGGTTGATGTGGGGTCCTACGACGATGTTGTAGTCGCCAGTGTAGTGGATCAACAGCCTGTCTTGGTCGTCCTTTGAGACCGAGGCGTAGCCCTTCTCCCTCTTGAGCTCTTCAATGTAGGCCTTCGGATAGAAATGGTTGTGAAAATCTATAATCAATGCTAATTCCTCAACCTTATGGACATATGCTCACAATATAAAAGAGGTTGGATAGGTTGAACTATCCAGATAATTCGAATCGGTCCGTATTGATGACATTACTCGTTCGCTTGTGCAAGAGACTATCAAAAAATTAGCAAAATGGTTTATTTAATCGCCAAGATAAAAT
This sequence comes from uncultured Candidatus Bathyarchaeia archaeon, assembly GCA_964598175.1. Taxonomy (GTDB): domain Archaea; phylum Thermoproteota; class Bathyarchaeia; order TCS64; family TCS64; genus CAZRAV01. Next base: position 7,460 of record CAZRAV010000004.1, read on the forward strand.
AATCCGAACCCTTCCTTGCATATCAACAATTCCCCAAACGCCTACATTTTCACTATATGGAACAGATTCTAGTGGAAACTTGTAAACGTAGAAATATCGAACTAGAGGGGTGTATACTCGTATTTTTCGCGTAAAAAGACCGAAAAACTCAGAATCCTCGTAGATTTTTGTAAAAAAACGATATTCCCTAATTCTATGTCATCGTATTCCACCCTACAGATTTAATACGCTTAATTATCGCTTGTTTATTTTGAAGAAACAAAAAGCCAGCGCTCAATGGAAATATTATAACGAATACAAGTATTATTATGAAAATCCTTTTTAGAATATTCTTCGTTGACTGCATAATTATTCTCTTACTTTTTCTTCTATGTAAAAAGTTAATTCGAAGTTATAATATTTTTTGGTCGTCTCGCGCGAGAGAAAATCGTTATATAATGAATGTACTCTCCTTATGTTAAAGTTCTACTTGCAAGAAATGGAGGTATAAATCAGCGGAGTCTGAGACCCAAATTTGGGAAGTTATTGATTTTAATTCGTGCCATGAGGACTGTTACCATGCTGAGGAAGCCGGTTCAGAAGGGAGTTGACTTTGTCCGAAAACAGCAGAACTCCTTCAAGGTTAACATGGCGAGGAGAATCGTTCAGAATTTCTCCATCGGGCTGACTCAGCAATACCAGTCGATATATATCTCAGAACTCGGCGCAGGGCCCCTGGAGCTGGGCTACGTAACCAGTCTGGGTGGCTTTGCTAGTACCTTCATCACAGTTCCCATTGGATGGCTAGCTGATAAACATGGCATCAGGAAATTGATACTGTTCTCTCTATCCTTATTTACTATTGGCTATGCTATATTTGCAGTCGCAAATAACTGGCAAATTACCGCCTTGGCATTAATTGTCACAACTTTTGCCGCACAGATGGATATGACTGTTTGCCCTATGATTTGTGGGAGTACATTAGCGAGCGAAGAACGGGCTACTGGTATGCAGCTCTGTGACACCGTGACAGCGGTACCCCGGCTTTTGGCGCCCGTTACCGCAGCCTATATCATAACAATTCTTGGTGGGATAAGTGTTGAGGGCATCAGGCCTATTTACTGGATAGAGGTTGGTGGATTACTTGCCGCATTACTCATCTTTTTTAAATATTTTACAAATCCACGAGAAAAAAGAGGTTCTGAGCCACATCAGCTCATCAGCGGGATCAGGCGTGTGTTCAATGAAGGAGTCATGGTGAAACGGTGGATAGTCTACAGCATGATATCCGGATTGCCCATATACATGGCTATCTACATACCATTGTACGCAAGGGAGTTGAAGGGAGCCACCCAGTTCACGATAGGGTTGATGGACACCGCATATTGGCTGTCGATCGTCCTCTTAGCCATACCTATAGGGTTGAGCGCCGATAAATTCGGTAGAAAGAAGCTCATTATGCTGATGACTCCTCTCTATAGCATCTCAATGTTATTTTTAATACGCGCACCAAACGACTTAATGCTCATACTGGCAGGACTACTGAGCGGTTTCATTTGGCTTTCATTGACCACACAGGTCTCAATCTGGGGCGATCTGGTGCCCAAGGAGCTTCTGGGAAGTTGGTCAGGGATGATGGGACTTTTAAGGGGCATAGTGAACATCATTTCACCAATCCTGGGCGGCTTACTCTGGAACTCACTTGGACCCGAATATGTGTTATATTTCCTCGCCGCGACCCAGATAGTCAAGCTACCGATTCTTGCTACAATACCATCATCCATAACGCGAGGCTAATTCCACTCGCGCGGCTGCCATTTTAACAGCAGAAAAAGATCATCCGCGCCAATTCAATATGTACAAGCTAGAAGCCAAAACTATTCTCGCGCCCGTTAATCTGAATATACAGAGGGAAGATGTCAGACTGCCTTCTCCCCGGCTAAACCATATTCATCGAGGACCTTGTATAAGTGGTCTTGGTCGACTGCCTCGATGACGGTTCGGCTCCCATCCCTCATGACGAGAATTCGCCCTTCCTGCCTGTGTTTGATCTCGCCGATGACTGAGGCCTCGACTCCTAGATCTTTCAGCGCGGCAACGATCTCGCCTGCTTTACGAGGTTCTGCGGCCATCAGAAGCGCACCCGAGCCCAGCAGCCTCAGCGGGTCGATCCCCAACGCGTCACAGATGAGTCTCGTCTGAGGCTCGACGGGGATGGCCTTCTCGTAGATGATGACGCCGGTGCCTGCTGCTTCGATCATCTCCCAGACGCCGTTCAGAACACCACCCTCCGTCGGGTCGTGGAGGGAGTGGACGCCGCCCACCTCCACCGCCTTTAACGCTTCGGGAACCACACTTATAGACCCCAGCATGGCCTCCGCCCGGCTGAGGACTGCCTCCTCCACTCGGCCCCGGAGGACATCGACCAGATCCGTCGCGAGGACCGCGGTCCCCTCGATCCCTGCCGCCTTCGTCATGATCACCACATCGCCGGGGACAGCCCCAGCAGTGGTCACGTACCTCCCCTTAGCCGCCTCGCCCATCATCAAGCCCACGAGGATGGGCCTGTCCAAGCCGGGGGTCGTCTCCGTGTGGCCGCCGATGAGGCTGACTCCTACCTCGCGGCAGGCGGCGTCCATCTGCTCCATGATCTCATCAAGAACGGCATCGCAGGCCCCCTCCGGGAGCAGCGTCACGCAGAGAAACCAAAGTGGACGGGCGCCGCAGGAGGCGACATCGTTAGCGTTTATGTGGACCACCAGCCAACCAACGCTGCCGGCAGCTCCCGTGATGGGGTCAGTTGCCACAACAAGCACCCTGTCCCCCATATCGAGGACCGCAGCGTCCTCCCCCACACCTGGCCCCTGGAGCAGCCGACTGCAGGGGACGCCAAGCCTGCTAAGGACAAGCCGCCGGAGGCTGTCGGGCGGGACCTTCCCAGTCGGAAACCGATGGACCCTTGGCAACTCCTTAGACCTCAACTATAGTTTCCGCATGTGGTTATAGGTTTTCTCCGGGATCCACTTTCACCCATCCCTCTACAGTCGATCGTATTGAATGGACGTAAAGCATAAATCCGGCGGGACCCAACCCCAACACCGGAGCGTGCCCCGGTGAGCCGGCCCAGAAGCGTCTTCGTAGACGAGGGCGTCCTCGACCTCAACTACGTGCCGCCCACACTCCTCCACAGGGATGGGGAGCTCCGCTTCCTCACGGGCCTCTTCAGGTTCATCTTCACCGCCCCCTACGAGATGACGCAGCGGGCGATCATCGTCGGCGGCGTCGGCACCGGCAAGACCGCCCTCGCCCAGCGGTTCGGCCTCAACCTCACGGCCGAAGCGAGACGAAGGCGGGTCCGCGCCCGATACCTCCACGTGAACTGCAGGGAGCTCCGGGGCAGCCTCTTCATGGTCCTCCGCCGCGCCGTGAAGACCCTCAAACCCGGCTTCCCCGACCGGGGCTACTCGTCGAACGAGCTCCTCGAGACGCTGATGCGGGTCCTCGACGAGGTCGACGAGCAGCTCGTCCTCTGCCTCGACGAGGTCGACGCCCTCATCGACGTCGAGGGGAGCGACGGCATCTACAACCTCACCCGGGTCCAGGAGGAGCGGATGGAGGGGCCGCGACGGCTCTCCCTCATCTGCATCTCCAAGAGCCTCGACGCATTCCAGAGGCTGGACAGGAGCACCCTCAGCACCCTCCAGCGGAACATCATCCAGCTCTCCGAGTACACAAAGCCCCAGCTGGCCGACATCGTCAAGAGCCGAGCCGAACTCGCCTTCAGGGTCGACGCCATCCCACCCGAGGTCGTCGACTTCATCGGCGAGCTCGCCGCGGCCGAGGACGGGGACGCCCGGTACGCCATCGACCTCCTCTGGAGGGCGGGGAAATACGCGGACAGCAGCTACTCACGAGAGGTGATGCCAGAGCACGTCCGACGCGCCGCCGCCACCCTCTTCCCGGCGCTCCGGGAGGAAGCCGTCCAGCAGCTGAGCCGCCACGAGAAGCTGACGTTGCTTGCCATAGCCCGCCACTTCAAGCACAGCCCTGAGGCGTACGCGTCCACTGGCGAGGTCGAGCGGAGCTACCGGGTCGTCTGCGAGGGGTACGGCGAGGAGCCCCGGGGCCACACCCAGTTCTGGAAGTACCTGAACCAGCTGAAGGTGCTCGACGCGGTCTCCATCAGGCTCCAAGCGACCCCCCGAGGCCGAACCCAGCTCATCAGCCTCCCCAAGGTGCCAGCGGAGAAGCTGGAGAAAGAGGTGACTCGTATCCTTGAGGAGAGATAGGGACAGGGTCATCGACGCCGAGGACCTCCTCGGCTCCCGCGGCAGGATCAGGGTGCTCCGGGTGCTCGCGGAGAGCGGCGAACTCAACATCTCCGAGGTAACCCGCAGGACGGGGATGAACTACACCAGCGTAAAGCGCCACCTCGAGAGGCTGAAGGAGATGGGGCTGCTCTTTGAGAAGCGGTACGGCAAAATAAGGATCTTCGAGGCCGCCTTCAAGACGGTAGCCGTCAGGTTCGAGAGGGGGAGGGGCGTGAGAGTGGAGAGGGAGACCCTCCCTATCTGAATCCACTACTTCCAAAAAGGCTATTGGTTTGGCATAGATGAATGATATCCCTTGAACTCTTTCAGAGATCGGCAAAGTAGAGCCATATAGATCTCGGGTTTAACATCCCAATACAACGGCTGCCTATTTGTAAGCCCGCCACAGGTTATCTCCGACGTAGTGGAGATTCTTGATGACTTTACCCTTTTTCGATGTCGTCATCTCCTTCGATGAAATCTTAGCCTTGCCGATGGCGAGGGACTTCCCGTGTTGTACATCCCTTACGATGACTAGGCCGCCCTTCTGGAAGTCGCCTCGAACCTCGACAATGCCTGGCGCCATCACGTCAGCCCCATTGCAAACATAAGGGACGGCCCCCATGTCCACCACCACCGTTGGCAGCCTCTCAAGGCAGGGGCACTTCAACGTGGGGAAGAGGACACCCCCGACCCGGGCCAGCATGGCAACCCCATCAATGAGGTATACATTGATCCCGTCTTCGAGTTCTGCCTGTTCCACCGTGGCTGGATACACACAGACCAGTAGGGCTGCGGCCTCCTCCACTAAGGCCCTTGCGTCTTTCCGACGCATCACACGTCTCTTACGGAGTTTTACCTTCGAATCGCTTCCCATGGGCTTCCACCGACCGGTAAAACTAATAAGGAAAGGGTAGCACACTTTCTGTGGATGCCCCATCACCCCGGGCCAGAAAGAGAGCATGCATGGGTGGAACCTCATTGAGAAGTGTGATCGACAAAATTATAGGGCGGAGGGAGAGCGACGTGGAAGTCCCAGGCGAGACGTACATCAAGGCCATACCCCTCAGGGCTTATGAGGATGTGGACGTTATTAAATCCGAGGTCAGGGCAGGGAATATCATCATCACCAACGTCGCCCCCCTGGCAAAGCACAACATCGAAGACGTGAAGCGGGCCATCAACGAGCTCAACGAGTACGCCGTCCTCATCAACGGCGACATCGCCCGCCTCGGCGAGGAGCGCGTCATCCTCACTCCAAAGACGGTGAAGATCTGGCGCGGCCGAGGGGGAGAGGAAGACTAGCCGTTTCTACACCAGCCTGAAGGTCTCCAGCAGGCTGGGCGCGTAGGCCTTTACACCGCGGAACCGGGATATCGTCCTCGTCATGTTCTCGCACTTAGACTCCTCGCCATGGACGAGGAAAACCCTGCGCGGAGTCGGCCTCATCTTTCTCACATAGTTCAACAGCTGACTCCTGTCCGAGTGACCCGAGAAGCCCTCAACGGTGTGGGCGCCCATCCGCACATTGATCACCTCCATCTTCCCGTTGCTGTTGAAGGTCTGCACGGACCTCAGGCCGGACTGGAGCCTCTGCCCCATGGTCCCCGTCACCTGGTAGCTGACGAATATAAGGCCGTTCTCCTCCCAGGGCGCCAGCCTCTTGAAGTACTCGATGACCGGGCCGCCCTCCATCATCCCCGCCGTCGCGACGATGATGCACGGGCCCCCCTCGGCGATCTCGTCCCTGCTGTCAGCCTGCTTCACCACCGTGAAGTAGTCCGACTCGAAGGGGTTCCTCCCCTCTCGCAGGATCTGGTCCCTGATCTCGTTGGAGAGGTATCCGGGGTAAGCCGTGTGGATCCCCGTCGCCTCGGAGATCATACCCTCGATGTAGACTGGCACCTCGACGAGTTCGCCGCTTTCCATGTACTTGTTGATGACCATCATGATCTCCTGGGAGCGGCCCACCGCCGGCACGGGGATGAGAACCTTCCCCTCCTTCAGGATGCGGTTCGCCAATTCGATGAACTCTGCCTCGGTCTCCATGCGAGGAGAAGAGATGTCGTTGGGCCCGCCGTAGGTGCTCTCCATGATGAGGGTCTCGACCCTGGGAAACTGGCAGGTAGCTGGCTGGAGGAGCTGGGTGTAGCCGAACTTGAAGTCGCCCGTGTAGACGATGTTGTGGAGCCCCTTCCCGATGTGGAGGTGGATGATGGATGAGCCGAGGATATGCCCTGCGTTGTGCAGCGTCAGCCGTACGTCCGGCGACACGTCCGTCACCTCCCCGTACCTGAGGGGTATCGCGTGGATGATGCCCTCGCGGATGTCGTCGGCCCCATAGGGCGCTACCCTCCCCTCCTTGCTCATCACGTCCAGGTAGTCGCCCTGCAGCAGCACCATCAGGCTCGAAGTCGGCCGCGAGCAGTAGACGGGGCCGTCGTACCCGTATTTGTACAGGTAGGGGAGGAAACCGCAGTGGTCGAGGTGCGCGTGGGTGACCACTACCGCGTCGAGGCGGCTGAGGTTGAACTCCTCGATGTCGAACCTAGGGTAGGCGCCGATGGGGTTGCTCGTGCCGGGGTTTATGCCGCAGTCGAGGAGGATGCTGCTCTCCCTCGTCCTGACCAGTATCGCCGAGCGGCCAACCTGCCTACTGCTGCCTAGGATGGTGATGCGGACATCCCCAGAGGGGCGGTACATCGGCCTGAAGATGGACTCACCCGTCTCCCTGAGGAACCGCTCCCGCTCCTTGCTCTTCGAGTATAGGAAGCCCTGGATCTGCTTGATGGTCTTGGATGGGATGGGGGGAGACCTCACGACGTTCGGGCTCCACCGCGTCTGCCTCACGACCTCCAGCAGGTTTGAGCCGCCCCTGCCGATGGCTACGCCAGGCTTCAGGACCTCCAGCACAACCTCCCCGAGGGTCGGGTCGAAGTAGGTCTGCACAAGGCCAGCCTCCTCGGGCAGGGCCTCCTTGATGATCCGCTCAGCCTCCGCCTCCGTAGTCCTCACCGACGGATCCGGGCGAACCACGATCCGCTTCTTGATTGATCCGGCGATCTCAGCCACGATGTGACCCTGCTCCATCAGCATCTCAGGATGCTTCGTGTAGATGGCGAGGCGGGGTCCCTCGAACTCGATCCTGGTTATACCTATCTCCTGTGGGATTTTCTGCAGTATCGTGTTCCTTATCTCGGCGTGGGATAAGCCTTGGGTCTTCTGCATCGGTATCTTAGTCCATCTAGTTTAGTAGAGCGCGCTTCTCCTCCTGTGAGAGCTCCCTGAACTCGCCCTCGGTCACCACGGCGATGTCGAAGCTGTCCCCGCTGGCGACATCCCTCTTCATGGCGGAGTCCACCGCCCTCACCACGATGGGGAGCATCTCATCCACGAGGCGGTGCTCACGGTACTGGTCCTCGAGGACCCCATACGCGATGGGGGAACCAGACCCCGTCGAGACCACCCTCTCCTCCGTAAGGCTCCCGAGGGGGTCGAGGGAGAAGATGTGAGGACCGGAATCGTCGAACCCTCCGACCAATGCCTGGAGGGGCAACGGCATGCCCACCTCACGGTTCGCGAACAGGATGTTGGAGACGAGCCTTGCGGCCGCGGAGACGGGCATGGGCCGCCCCTTATCCAGCTCGAAGAGCATGGCGTTGGCTCTCAGTATGTCGACGACCCGCTGAGCAACTGCCACGCCGCCGGCCACGGTCATGGCGAGGCGATCCGTGATCTTGAAGACCTTCTTGGCGCGCTTGCTGGCCACGTAGGTGCCCATGGTGGCCCTCGTGTCGGTTGCCATGATCACGCCGTCTCGGCACACAACCCCGACGGTCGTGGTTCCCTTCAGCTCTCCAAATGGTTTATGCATCTCCAACTCCCCTAAACAAGATTTTATCTATGATTAATCCTTAAAACGATGACAAGGTAACATAAAAAAGTATTCTTTAAAAACCTTTCTCATACGCCACCACAGACACATAGAGACTGAGAAATACGTGTTTTTTGCATTCCTATGTGTCTTATCAGACCTGTGGAGCCGTTGAGACGCCCAATAATCTTATTTTACCTATTCGATATGTGGATATGAAGCTGGTGCAGCGGTGAACGAGATTCATCGGATAGACTTGCCGAGGATCGTGCTCGTAGGCAGAGGCGTCCTTGAGGAGCTTGGCGGGATCTGCCGGGAGCTTGGCCTCAAGGGGACTTTGATCGTCACAGGAAGAAGGACCTACAAGATAGCTGGGAAACGCGCGCAGACAATCCTCGGGAAGAGCGACATCCAAGCCGAGGTGGCCCATGTCAACGATGCCGACATGGATACGGTCGAAAGGGTCAGAAAGGAGGCCGAGGCCATGGGCGCAGACACCGTGATGGGTGTAGGAGGAGGAAGGACCATAGACGTAGCCAAGCTCAGCGCTGTCAAGAGCCGGATGTTCTTCGTCAGCGTCCCGACCGCTGCATCCCACGACGGCATAGCCAGCTGCCTAGCCTCGGTGAAGGGACTCGGGAGGCCCTACTCGGTAAGGGCGAGATCGCCCATAGCCGTCGTCGCCGACTCCCACATCATCGCCGAGTCGCCCTACAGGTTCACGGCCAGCGGATGCGGGGATGTCATTTCAAAGGCGGTGGCGGTCCGAGACTGGAGGCTGGCGCGCGATGCGAAAGGAGAGTACTATGGAGAGTATGCTGGCAGCCTCGCATTGATGAGTTCGAGCCTCGTCATGGAGAGCGCTAATCAGATACGGGACCACCTTGAAGAGGGG
>CAZRAV010000005.1:0-8972 GCA_964598175.1 uncultured Candidatus Bathyarchaeia archaeon
TCGTCCAAGAACACCATGCGACGCGTCTCCATTGGGATTTCAGGCTGGAGATGGATGGCGTCCTCAAGAGCTGGGCTGTCCCGAAGGAGCCGCCGATGAGACCTGGGGTGAGGAGGCTCGCCGTTCAGGTGGAGAACCACCAGCTCGACTACATCGACTTCGAAGGCGTCATCCCAGAGGGGGAGTACGGCGCCGGCACCGTCCATATCTGGGACCACGGTACGTACACCTTGGAGAGCAGGAAGCCAGAGAAACTCGTGTTCGAGCTCCACGGGGAGAAGATGAAGGGGCGCTATGTCCTGCTCCACTTCACCGACAAACCTGAAAACTGGCTCCTGTTCAAGACGAAGACAAGCTGATACGATCTCGGGAGACTTTTTTCTTTCGCAAGAGCAGTGAGACCAGTTTTCAATTGTATCGTATCTAAAAATGGATTTCGAGACTCGACTGTGTATCGCGTGCAAAATAACATGTAGAAAAATTTCTACTTTCACGGGTTTAGAAAAAGAATGTGGGTTGTGAACCCTGCTGGTCCTGTTGCCGGGATTTACTCGGTGTGACAGCCGGTTTCACGGATTATATTCGTTCGATCTTGAAGATGACAGGCCTAACCCCATCGGTGCAGCAGTTTACTGCCACTCCCTTCTCATCGAAATAGGGGAGGTTCCCGCCGAAACCCAGTGTTCTTATATTGGGGTATATGGTTTGCCACGCGGACGGGCAGAAGCCCTCGGGCATCCGCAGATTTTCCTCGACTATTATCTCCTGACCATCCTCGTACACCTCGCATGGCACCATCCACTCCTTTCTGGCAACGGGCAGGGTTTCGAAGATCTCCGATGGACCTAACCTCTTCAGCACCGTTATCTTCAATTTATTTCTGTCGGCCATATCGACTATGTACTGATCAGCTTAGTAATTAAGGTTGTCCGTGCTTTCATACAAATCCATGGATTAATGTGCCTTGCTCCGCGCGTCGATAGAGCTATAACTCGCCCGCGACAGCCATAATAGTTGCTGTCTCATTTATCTATATAGATATTAGTATTCACTATATTATATAATGGAAAAATATATATTAATTTACGCACTCATATTCAGAGGTTGATGAAGATGGCAACTGCGGGAGCAACAACAGCGGTAGTAGCGGCAGCACAGCATGCCAGCTCGTATCGTGTGAAATTCCGGAGAAAGGAGTTTCTGGAACTCGTAGAGATTGCCAAGCCCAGGATAATCTATCACAGGAAGAGGATGCACTTCTTCGCGTTCGACGGATTCGTGATGTACACCTTTGAATGCGACAATAGCGACTTCAAACAGAAAGTTATGGAAGCCATCGAATTCTCGAACTACCAATGGTCTGAATAGCTAAAATACTGGAGGCGAGAACGAGTTGAAAGAGTGGGAATGCGTGCAGGTTAATCACCACAAGAATATCGGGAAAAAAATTGAGGAATACCAGAAACAGGGCTGGCATCTCCACGTCTATCAAGCGACTGGACAGGCAACCCTTATCAGTCATTACCTGCTGTTTGAAAGAGAAAGCTGACTCCTAGCCTAAAACATATAAACATCCGGCCTACCACAACACCTAATTTTTTCAATTCAAAGATTGTCATTTGCCCTATTGTATTATACTCAAATTTATCTTTGTTCGCGGGCCCTGAAAAGACCAGCAATCTACTGTAAATAGTAAGCTATTCTTCTCCATTTTGGAAATAAGTGATGTCGCGCATGAAAGTGAGGGGTTCTATCAGACATCAGCGTTGGTAGACTATTTTTCCGTCGACGATGGTCGTCAGCACCTTGATCTCCTTGATCTCCTCAGGTTCCACCGTGAGGATGTCTCGGTCCAGGACGACTAAGTCGGCGAGCTTCCCAGGTTCGATGCTCCCCTTGATATCATCCTCCTTCCCGAGGTAGGCGCCGTTCCATGTGTACAGCCGAATCGCGTCCATGACGCCGATGGCCTCCTCGGGACCTACAACCTTACCAGTCCGGGTCCGCCTGGTAACGGCCTCGTATATCTGGATCATAGGGTTGCCGTCGCTGACGAGGTAGTCGCTGTTCCCCCCAGCTGTGATCCCCATCTCCATCATCGTCCGGTGGGGATGGAGCCAGCGGATCCGCTCTGATCCGAAGTTCTCCACGTAGTCGTCTCCGATACCCCACATGTAGCCGATGCTCGATGACGGCGTGACCCTTTGCTCCTTGATCCTCTTCAGCTGCTTCGGCGTGCAGACGCTGTTGTGCTCGATCCTGTGCCGCAAATCGGGCACCGGCCTGAGGCGCTGCGCCTCCTCTATGGCGTCCAGCGCAAGATCTATGCCCCGATCCCCGATACTGTGGATGCTCACGCGGATTCCCGCTTCGTGTGCCTTAACTGTCAGCCTCTTGATCTCCTCAGGACTTGTCGTCATCAGCCCCAGCCCCTTCGTGCCGCGGTGCTGTGGTGTGTATACCGCAGCGGAGCCGCCTGACCCCGAGCCGTCTCCCATGATCTTTAGCGACATCATCTTCAGCCACTCGTCTCCGAAGCCTGACTCGACGCCGAGGGTAGCCATCGACTCCAGCAGGTCGGCTCCCTCGGGGCGCTGAGGTCGGACACTCACCATTAGCAGTGTCCTCACTTGGCGAACGCCCTCCGCCAGCAGCTGCTGATAAGCCCTTATCGCGTCGCCGTAGCCGCTTGCATCATGAGTCGTCGTCACTCCCCACTCCGAGAATTGATTCCATACCCTACGCATCCCCTCCTTGATCTTCTCCACGCTGTAAGGCGGGATCAGCGACGAGACCAACCTCCCCGCCGTTTCGTAGAGGAGCCCCGTCGCCTCCCTAGCTGGGTCGCGGTCGATCTGACCACCATCGGGGTCTGGCGTATCCTTGGTGATACCAGCCAGCTCCAACGCCCTGCTATTCACGACGTATAGGTGCCCAGTCTCCTTGCTTATGAACACGGGGTTCTCGGGTGCGACTTCATCGAGCTCCCAGCGGGTTATGTGGCGTCTCTCCTCCAACTTGATGTCGTTGTAGTTCGTCCCCCTGATCCACTTCCCCGGGTCCAGCTCCGAAGCCTTCTCAGCGACCATCCCAAGAATCTCTTTGATGTTCTTGACAGGCGGAGATCGGCAGTTGATCTCATAGATTCGCGTCGCCGCTCCGCTCGGGTGCATGTGGGTGTCTATGAGACCCGGTAGCACAGTCCTGCCGCCGAGGTCGACGACCTCAGTCCCATCTCCAGCCAGCTCCTTGATCTCTGAGGTTGTGCCTGTGACGAGGATCCTGCCGTCCTTGACTGCCACCGCCTCCACCACGGTGTTCTGAGCATCCACCGTCACGATTTTCCCATCGACAAGGATCATGTCAGCCCAAAACTTCTCCAAGATCATGAGAATCATCAAGCTATACGTCTCACAGCCATAAAAGAGGCTCGCACCATCCGAAACATTTGAAAGCAGCCTTTCCGGGATCACACTCGATCTGGAATGGCTAAGGACCCTATATGTGGGATGACCGTTGACGAGAAGACGGCGAAGTGGAGTAGCGAGTACGAGGGCAAGACCTACTACTTCTGCGCTGAACGCTGCAAACAGGCCTTCGATAAAAACCCGAAGCGCTTCGTCAGATAACCCCTACTCTTTTTCTCGCGCGAGTTCTTACATCACCAGTTATGTAGGCTTTTTCTGTATATTTCTATAATATCATCAAGCTTCACTGTTCTAGGACTGCAAGAAAGCAGTCTTTGGATTTTTATGCCCGCCTCTGCGAGTTCATCAATATCATCTTCTTCAAAGCCAAATTCTGCAATTCCCGTGGGAACATCGATATCCTTCATCAAATTAATCATCGCCTCCTTAGCCGATGCCGCAGCTTCTCCAACCGATAGTCCTTCAGTTTTCTCTCCTAGTAATGTTGCCACTTTAGCCAATTTCTCCGGAAAGACAGGCGCTAAAAAATCTAATGAAGCAGGCCCAGTCACACAAACGGCTATCCCATGTGGAAGTTCATGTCTTCTCCCGGAAATCGGATATGCCAGTGCGTGTGGTATGTGAACCCCAGCGTTTCCAAACGCCCCGCCTAGGTGAGCAGCGAGCAACATGTAATGTCTTGCCTCCAGGTCATAAGGGTCATGATAAGCTCTTCTCAGGTATTTCCCAATTAGTTCTATACTCTTCTCCACGAAGATGTCAGAAACCGGGTTAGAACCAGCATAGACGAGTCGCCTCTCCGGAGATTCGGGTCTTGGTCTAGCGTTGTAAGGTATACACGTATAGGCTTCTATAGAATGGAGAAGGGCATCCATGCCCGTTGAGGCTGTGTAATACGGAGGTAGGGATATTGTTAGTACCGGATCTAGTAGGGCAAATGTCGGTAGGAGGTAAGGATGAGAGATCCCCACTTTAATTTTCTCATTAATTAGATCAACAACGGCAACTGGCGTATTTTCGCTTCCAGTTCCCGCCGTAGTGGGTAGAGCTATAAGCGGTTTGAGGGGGCCTGGAACGGGTTTCCCCCTTCCTTTTGGGGGAGCAATATAGTCTTTAAGATCAGCAGTTGGATAACTGGTATAGAGGTTGATCATCTTTGCGGTGTCTATGGAGGATCCGCCCCCCAATCCGATGAAGCCGTCGTAGTCCTTCCCCTTGGCAAACTCTATACCCTTCAAAACCTCGGTATCAATCGGCTCTATATGAACGCCGTCAAATATTTCAGCTTTTATTCCTTCTTCTTCTAAATAGCCTTTTACACGATATGGGATTTTAGTGTTTTCATTGATATTTTTATCAGTAACTATAAGAGCATTCATCATTTTCAATCTTTTTGCTTCGTAACCCACCTCAGAGCTAACGCCTTCTCCAAATTTCACCTGGACATTCCTAATTGTAAATACAGTATCATTAGGAGATACATACCCAAATTCTGGCAAAACTACAACTCTCCATTTACCCATAATGCTTTGGAGCATTTTTCAACTTTTCGAACCGTTCGGCACAGTGTCCGCACGCACGTTCCCAGAAAGCCCACCATGATCATCCCTCCTTCTCTCATGCGGTTTCGGGGAATCGCTATGACACAAGGGGCCGTAACAAACCCTATTCATCTGTGTTGTTTCGTCAGATAACCTCTAACCTTTTTAGGATCAGCCGTGGGCAATCTCCTCCACCGCTCCAAGTAGAAGCTCAATCTCCTTCGGCGTGTATTAGAGAATTTCTCATGTATTTTTTCGTGTAAAATAATACCACTATTTTTGGGGAACAATTGTACGCGGGCCAATCAAGAATGTGAACATCTAGACGTAAAGAGGATTGACGTTGACTTATTTCTTATCACCCAGTTTTTTCATGGCTTTCAGGGCCATAACCCTTACATGCTCAGTAAGTTCAATGGGCGCATCAAGGGGATAGTTCTCGAACTCTTTCTCTGAGAACCATCTATATTTCTCCTGTTCCTTCCCTTTAGTATTCCGTTCTTTGATCCTACAGAAAAAATCGAAACCAAAGTGATCGTGTTCTTCATCTATTGGGTGTATGTGCATACTTTCCGGGATCAATTGCATTTCGTGAGCTCCACCGTAATAAGGGTAGTTTTCCCCACATATTTCTACATTAAAACCCGTTTCCTCACTTACCTCTCTTAAGACAGCCTCCTCTGGGGATTCAAGAAATTGGCCAGCCTCGTCACACGCTAAGTGTCCACCTGGGGGTAACCATTTTTTCAGTTTCCTGTGGGAAACAAGAAGAACCTTTCCCTCAGAAACAACGTACCCTGCAGCAGTAAAATGAAAGGTTTTTCTCCTCGTATTCTTAACTATCATGAGCCTTACATCCTAATTTTTTGAGATCAGCTGTGGGCGATCTCCTCCACCCCACCTAGCAACAGCTCGATCTCCTGGGGCGTGTTGTAGATGTAGGTTGATGCCCTAACTGTCCCCTCCGGCAGGCTGAACAGCTCCTTCATCAACGGCAGAGCGCAATGGTGCCCCGAGCGGACGGCGATGCCCTGCTCGGCGTCCAAGCTCAGCGCTACGTCATGGGGGTTCATGTCTCGAACATTGAAGGAGACGATGCCGACACGCATCCGGGGATCGCTTGGGCCGTAGACCTCGACGCCGTCGATCCCCCTCAGCCCCTCCGTTAGCCTCCTGGCCAGCTGGGCGTCCCACCGCTCCACCGCGTCCATCCCCACCCGGTCGAGGTAGCGGCATGCCTCCCCCAAGCCGATGACCTGGGCGATGGCAGGCGTCCCCGCCTCGAACCTCAATGGTGGCCCGGCGAGCTCATAGCTGTCAATGTCCACATCAGAGATGGTGCCGCCACCAATGCTGAGGGGCTCCGTCCTGTAGAGCTCGGCGTCGGCGATGTAGAGGCCACCCGACCCCGTTGGCCCCAGCATCTTATGGCCCGAGAAGGCGAGGAAGTCGACGCCAGAGTCGCTCACGTCCGTCCGCAGGTGGGGTACGCCCTGAGCCCCGTCCTCCAGCACAAGCGCCCCGTGCTCGTGGGCGATTGCCGCTACCTCCTTCACAGGGACGATGCAGCCCAGCACGTTCGACACCCGTGTCACGGCCACCAGCCGTGTGTCGTCGTCGACAACCCTCTCGAAATCCGTCATGTCGAAGCGCCCTTCAGTGTCGGGCTTGACCACTTCGACCACGCAGCCATGCCTCCGGGCAGCCCTAAGCCAGGTGATGAAGTTGGAGTGGTGCTCGATGACCGTAGTCACGATCTTATCCCCCTTCCTCCAGTCCAGGGCGGAGGCGACGAGGTTGATCCCTTCCGTCGTGTTCCGCATCATCGCCACGTTCTCAGCCGACGGCGCCCCGATGAAGTCCGCCACGAGCTCGTGGGCTCTTTCGTACTCCTCGCTGGCCCGCTGAGAGAACCTGTGGACGCCCCTCTCCACGTTGGCCCTATACTCGCGGTAGAACTCCGCCTCCTTCAGCACGACCTGCTCCGGCGTCAGACTGCTAGCTGCGTTGTCGAGGTAGACGACGCCCTTCTTGAGGATGGGAAAGTCCCTGCGTATCTCTTCGACATCGAACAATCTGATCCCGTAAAAAGTGAGGTCGTGGACCCTTAAGGATTTCCGCCTGGGGCTAGGGCACTGTGACGCTCTTCGCCAGGTTCCTCGGCATGTCGGGATCCAGCTCCTTCGACATGGCCAGATGGTAGGCGAGCAGCTGGAGTGGGACAACGTATATAATGGGGGACAGTAGCTCGGGGATGCCGGCGGGCATCTCGATGTGGTCATCGGAGAGGTCGATGATCTCCTTGTCGCCCTCCTCGCAGACGGCGATAATCCTTGAGCCCCGGGCCTTCATCTCCATGATGCTGCCGATGATATCCCTCCGCGTCTCGCCCCTGGGGCAGATGAATATACAGGGGACACCCTCCTCAACGACGCTGATGGGGCCGTGCTTGCTCTCGCCCGCGGGATATGCCAGCGACGGCACATAGGTGAGCTCCAGAAGCTTGAGCCTTCCCTCCAGCGCCGTCGCGGCGTTGATCCCCCGTCCAAGGAATAGGAACAGATTTTCCCCGGCGTACTTTTTAGCCAGCTTCTCGACGTAGGCCGCCTGCTCCTCCAGAGTCTTCTCCACGAGCGATGGCACCTTGACCAGCTTGGCCTCGAAGTCGTCGACCTCGTCCTGGGAGACCTTTCCCCGTGTCCGAGCGAGCCTAAGCGCGAGCTGCGCCAGGACCAGCAGCTGGGATGTGAAGGTCTTCGTCGCCGCCACGCCGATCTCGGTGCCTGACTGCTGTACAACGTAGGCCCTAGACACCCGGGTCATCGTCGAGCCGACTGTGTTGGTGATGCCTAGGACCGTAGTTGCCCTCATGCGTGCGTGGTCCACCGCCTTCAACGTGTCGTAGGTCTCGCCTGACTGGCTCACGGCGAGCACAACGGAGTCGATGCCGACCGAGTCCCCGTACCGAGGCACGAACTCGGAGGAGACGACGGGGTACGTCGTCAGCCGTGCAAGCTGGGAGAACATGTAGGACGCCGCTAGACAGGCATGGTACGACGTCCCGGCCGCAATCAGGAAGAGCTCCCTGCCTCGGTCGAGGAAGGCTGTAAGCAGGTCGAGGTATTGATGCTGAAGCCTGAGGGCGTTCCTCAGGCTCTGGGGCTGCTCGTAGATCTCCTTCAGCATGAAGTGGGGATACCCGCGCTTCTCCGCCATCTCCAGTGACCATGTTACTTCCGTCAGGCCCCGATCTACGGCGGAGCCGTCCTCGATCCGTGTGATCTTGAAGCCATCGACGCTCAATACTGCTGCCTCTCCGTTCCTCAGCCATGCGACCTTGTTCGTGTAGGGGAGCATCGCCGGAATATCCGAGGCACAGAATACGCCCCCCTCGGAGACGCCAAGCACCAGAGGGCTCTCGTTCCTAGCACAGTATATCCGGCCTTGATCGGCGGAGGAGACAACAGCGATGGCGTAGGACCCCCTGAGACGACGGCAAGCCCTGAGCATAGCCTCCTCGAGGCCGATATCCCCCTTCAACTCTTCCTCGATTAGGTGGGGAATTACCTCTGTGTCGGTCCTAGAGACGAAGTTGTGCCCCACGTTCATCAGCTCCTCCTTGAGCTCGAGGAAGTTCTCTATGACCCCGTTGTGTACCACGGCTATCCGCCCACCGCAGTCGGTGTGGGGATGGGCGTTAACCATCATCGGTGCCCCGTGAGTAGCCCATCGTGTATGACCCACACC
This sequence comes from uncultured Candidatus Bathyarchaeia archaeon, assembly GCA_964598175.1. Lineage (GTDB taxonomy): Archaea > Thermoproteota > Bathyarchaeia > TCS64 > TCS64 > CAZRAV01. Next base: position 8,717 of record CAZRAV010000005.1, read on the forward strand.
TACGGAGCCTTGCATCTTGTCAAACCCGAGTCGACCCGCGATATCATCGATCTTTCCCTTGTCCTTCCTGACTTGGACAATGCCTTCGTGGATGGTGGCTATGCCGACTGAATCGTAGCCTCTGTACTCAAGCCTCTTCAACCCCTTGCGGATGAGAGGCGCCACGGAGTCGTCAACGAGGACGCAGCCGAATATCCCGCACAAAAGTAAGCCTCCGTCGATACCATCGATGAGCGAGGGATATAAATCAATTATG
>CAZRAV010000005.1:9072-16211 GCA_964598175.1 uncultured Candidatus Bathyarchaeia archaeon
CAGTGTATGTGGTCGTTGACGACGGTTCCACTGATGAAACCCCTAAGATCCTCGAAACGTTCAAACCAAGAATCGTAGTCATCTCCCTTGAACCAAGGAGGGTGAGGGAGAGGGGAGACCACCATCGCAACCTTCTGCTTTTGTCCTTTCGCGAGGCCATAAAGGAGATCAGCGACTGGAAGTATCTGCTAACGGTGGACGCTGATGAGATCCTGTTTAGTGATTACATGGAACGACTCATATCGAAGATGGAGGAGGACCCCAAACTAGGAATGACCAGCGGAATCCCCATCTCCAGAGTTGACGGCGGCTACAGGAAAATATACAAGGCCTCCCGTAATGTATGGAACGGTGCAAGGGTTTACAGACGAGAATGCTGGGACGATATAGGCTTCATCCCGAGCATCCAAGGATGGGATATCTGGGTTCAGTTCGAGGCGAATCGCATCGGATGGCGAACGAGACCATTCGACGACATACATTTTCTTGAAGAGCGCCGTTGGGGTGGATCGACACTCAAATACTGGATTATGAGAGGATTTGCTCGGAAACGCCTAGGCTACGCAACGTTGACGCACATTATCACCTGTTTGACGAGATTGACACATAAACCATACTTCTTTGGCTCATTGGCCTTTTTTCTTTCATTCATATTCTATGGAATAAGGAGTGAGAAATATTTTAGCGAGGAATATTACGATTTTACTAGGAAATATACCTTAAATTTTGTTAGTTATTGGTTGAAACCTTCAAAAATTATAGCAAAGTTAAGAGGATAATTATAAAGATCATAACAAATGCAAGTTAAGAGATAAAAACTTGACATTTTACCTAATAGATCATAAATTGGGACAAGTACATGCTTAAACTAATGTGATGGACTCTTCCACAATTAAGAGTTAAGTAGTAGGTTAAGTGAGGTGCCAATTTACAAGATTGTCATAATTCTTACTCGATTCTTCTAGATAAGCCTAAAAAGCCAAAATGTTTTCATACAAGAAGGCAATCAATTAGATGAGTTCAGAGGCATAGGGATGAATGTCGTTCTCATAATTCTCGATGCTCTGCGATACGATCATGTCACTAAGGAGATAACTCCAAATTTGCTTAAGATAGCCGAAGAAGGAGCATTTTATACACAAGCCTTCGCGTGTAATTCAGCCACTAAATTGAGCATGCCCTGTATTCTTTCATCGTATAAGAATTATGATTCTGAGAAAAATATCGCAGCAGTCGTCAAAAAACATGGTTACCATACAGCCTTGATACACTCAAACCCGATCGTTCGCCCCTTTTCTTCCGGTTTCGAAGAGACCCTAGACATCAAATCCTCCAAGTTGCGTCCTAGGAGGGGTATTTGGAAGAAGATGAGGAGGAAGCTACCTGTCCCCGTTGTCTCAGGATTGAAAAAGATTCGAGCAACATTCGTCGATGAAGAAAAATTTCTACCATATGCAAGAGCAGATGAAACAATAGACTTTGCCCTTAACTGGATGGAGGATAACGGAGACTACTTTCTCTGGATCCACGTAATGGATCCACATATTCCCTATTATCCAAAAGAAACTAAACTCGATATGACCCGAAAGGAGATGATCAAGCTCCACGATAAGATAGTTGAGACGGCCCGTGGGAATTATCAGCCAACTGATGAAGAGATAGAGATGGCTAAGACGCTCTACAACGAGGAAATTCAGGAGATGGACGCTGAACTCGAGAGGTTCCATGAAATGTTCAACCCTGAAGACCTCCTCATCATCACATCCGACCATGGCGAAGAGTTCTACGAGTACGGACAGTTGTCTCATCCAGGAAATAAGATCATTCCCGAGTTGATACATATCCCGCTGATATTCTACGGAGGAGGCGTGAAACGAAAAATCGTGATAAAAAGATACGCGTCACATCTATCCATTGCCCCTACCATTCTGGAAGCCCTCAACATTCATGATAAACTTGGACTTGGGAAATCCTTATGGAAGTCGCTTACCCAATAGAAACCTAGGGTAAAGCCCTTGTGAGCGAGATGGCGCTGCAGGATCTATTAGAAAGTGTATGGGATAGGGTCATAAACTCGTCGTGGTACGATGGAGACTACATATCCAAGGAATCCCCCATCGTGATCGGGGGTTGTGCTAGAACTGGTACAACCCTAATGAGGGTGATGCTTGACACTCACCCCAACATCTATTGCGGCCCTGAGAGCAACCTTTTCACTCCTGTCAGGATTAAAACGAGGAAAAGAATAAGAGAACTATCATGGAGATTTGATGTTCCAATCCCGGAGATAAAGAGCCTTCTCAGGGAGAGCATATGCCTATCTGAGTTCATTGAAAAGTTCTTCAACAATCTAAGCAAAAACCGCGGGAAGAACCGCTGGGGCGAGAAGACGCCTACAAATGTGCTGCACCTCGACTACATCTTCAAGCATTTCCCCCAAGCGAAGTTCATCCACATGATCAGGGACGGACGGGATGTGGCATGCTCCCTTAAGCACTTCCCCAAGAGAAAGATAGTTGAGGGAAAGGCAATTCCCATAGAGACCAGCAACCCTCTACATGAATGCATCAGACGCTGGATACACGACGTACACATCGGCAGACAATGGAGTGGAGACACGCGATACATCGAGGTGAAATACGAAGATCTGGTGATGAACACTGAAGAATCCTTGAGGAGATTGTTCGATTTTCTGGGCGAACCGTTCGATGAACGAGTCCTTAGATATTACGAAGTTGAAGGGGCTTCTAGAGATGTCTCCAAATTTCCTCAGAACGTCGAGGCAACTAAGCCCATTTACACCCAAGCCATAGGGAGATGGAGAAAAGAATTCACAGAAGAGGACAAGAGGATGTTTAAGCGTATAGGCGGGGACCTGCTGATACAACTCGGATACGAAGAGAATGAAGACTGGTGAAGTGAAAACCAAAGGAACTGAAAGGCCATGAGGGTGTGCATACTCGGCTACGACGGCCTTGAATACACACTTGTGGATCAGTTGAAGCTCCGCAATATCATGCAGAGGGAGTATGGCAGGGTGAGGGTCCCGATAGCTGGAGGAATCGACGACCCCTCCACACCCATCGTCTGGACCAGCTTCATCACTGGGCAGCCTCCCTCGATCCACGGAGTTGACATGCCCGAGTTCTGGGACAGCCCCCTAGATGGCATCCGCAGTTTCCTCCGAAGACATAGGAAGCTACATAACCTAGCCAAGAAGTTCAAGCTAGGATACAGGGTGAGGGGCAACATGGGCATAGAGTCCAAGTTCCCCAGCAGGAAGAATATCAAGTGCGAAACTCTATTCGACATAATCAAGCCTAGCATACCATTGGGGATTCCAGTCTACAACAAGGACCTTTACAATACCTACCCCGTCGGTGACGTCTTCAAGGCGATCCAAGACCCCGACTTCAGACGTGAATACGAGACCAAGATCAGGCAGAAATTCAGTCGTGAGGTAGAGGAGCTATTCGAGGCCTTGGAGGATGAGTGGAAGTTGCTGATGATTCACCTCCACATCACAGACCTTCTTGGCCATGTATACTGGGGAACTGAGAGGTTGGCGCTACTCTACGAGGAGATGGACCTGCTTACGATGAGGGTTAAGGAGCGGATCCAACCCGATGACCTCCTCCTTATTATCTCGGATCATGGTTTGGATAGGCTCGGCCATACAAAGTATGGTTTCTACAGCCTGAATCGAAGACTGGGATTAAAGAATCCTGATATCACGGATTTCTTCGGGATAATCAAAACACTCACAGAACCAGAGTAACATTAGACGGACATCGGAAATAAAATCGTTGAAGAGGGCGATGAGGCGTAGGTAAGAATTCTGATGATAGAAATCTTTCAGCTGAGGAGTTAGAGTATTAAAATACGTAAAATAGATTTAATCCGTAAGTTCTGATCTCAGGTAGTGTAATAATGTCTTATCACATTTTTTGAAGCGAATCAGGTTTATCCAGTTTTTAATCAGGTAGGTCTCAATGCCGAGATAATTTGTTACTCTTGATCAATAAATTGTTCTTATCTGAGTCTTCTTTCCCTAAACCGTTCTAAAGTTTCTTGGAGTGCATACCTAGATACAAATGAGTAGTATTCTCTTGGAAGTGGCTTTCTCGGCGAGCCAATTCTTGTTAATAGATGAGATAGGAACATGGATAGACTTCCGATAATTGGTGGTCTGTGTGTAGCGTATACAATGGAAATTAGAAAGGTATGCCAGCTTGGGAATCCGAGATAATATCTAGATCTTCCTGAGAGCACCCATCTACCCAGTCTTCCTCTTCGCCAAGTTCTTAGCTGGGTATATTTAATGTCCGGGAATGATTCTACCCTCCAGTAGTGTTTCTTTGCCTGAAGAAATGCTAGGGTATCAAATGCATTGCAGGGGTAGAAAGGGCTGATATCATCCAGACACTTTCGTCGATACACCTTGGCACCGTCAGATGCCCTACCTCTCCACACTTTCTCATCGTGGGGCATTCCGCTAACGATGCCTAGAGATGGGTTTTCGTCAAGCTTGTTCAACAGTTTCTGAAAATAATCTCTTGGAAGAATGCTGTCCGCATCAACCTTCAATAAAAAATCCCAGTCGGGCACTAGCTCGGTAACACGCTTGACCCCTGCATTCAGTGCCCAGGCTAGATTCACCCCTCTGACAGGGTGTCTCGGATTATGTAGACTCAATAATTCAACTCTTTTCTCTTCAGATATGATGGCTACTGTATTGTCTTTGGACGCGTCATCGACGACAACATAACCAGATGGTGGGGGAACCTGAGATAGGACACCTCTCATCGATCTTTGTATGAAACGTTCTTCATTTCTACAAGATGTAAGTGCAACATATTTTACCGACATCATCCCCTCCCATATAGATCAGCGCCAACAAAACAAGCCATCACATGCCCACTTAATTTTGTCTCGCTCCCGCCAGCCATCTCGAATTTGAAAAAACGGGTCTTTGGATGTCTCCATGAAGGGTGGCGTCATCTCGGGTTTAGCATAGTCGTAACTCAATGCATTCTTCGCTATAAGAATAGAGTTCTTCAAGCTTCTTACTCCCTTAATAACGAATCAAGGATGTGCAAATTTAACTTTATCAGGGATTTATTCGAGCCCTGAGATGCTCTATTCACTAATTTTCTCTATGGAGATTACCTTTTCCGCCCAGTTCCTCCTTCTTGAGATGTATGTTATCCTGTACGTTGCGCCTTCCTCTATTTCATAGCTCCCCACTATTCTCAGGTACCCACCGCCGTAGCTTGCAACATAGGTATGCCCTGACTTGTACACAACCTCAAAGACTTTGACCTCCCATACCTTTTTTGGGGGGTACAAGTAGATGTATAGAGAGTAGGAGAATATTGAGGCAAGTACAAGGAGAGAAATTATGAGGGCCAATGTCTCTTTATCTTTTCGCATCTGCATCAGATCAGCTCGACGATACTTCTCCGTTTAACTCTATTTAATTTTTCTCCGACATCTCACAGAGACATTATTGTCTCGATAAAAGACTTCGCGCGTAGGCTGAGTCGTGAAGAGCCGGAAGTGTTTAAACTAGCTTTATTTGATAGTGTTATTATAAGGCGCTTGTAATGATATCTCCGCCCATCCACGAAGCTCTCTGCGAGAATTCTCTTTAGTCTGTGTGTCTTCCTCTAACGCCAGAATCATGATCGCTTTTTTCTCAATCGTCAAGGAGTCATTCATCCGTTGCTTTTCAAGGCGTTAGACTACCAAGATGAAGGCGGCTGCGCATATGGCAACTTCGACAGCGATAAGAATGAGGCTGACCTGCCACTCCTTGAAGCGCCCCATCCTCATCACCAGGTGGGTAAGCGAGTGGATCTCCTCACTCAGTGGTTTCATCGCCCCGTCCTCCTGGAGGACACCGTAGCTTTCCGCCTTGAACCTTGAGCGGGCCTTGAGGAAAGCCTCCACAATCCACGGCATAAAGCATAGGATTGCGAATCGCTCCATGTTGCCGATTACTGTGACGCATACGCAGACGGTCCCGATGGTGTAGTTTAGGTCACCGGGGAAGACCCGAGCCGGATACCAGTTGTACCTTAGGAAGGCTAAGAGGGCGCCAGCGAATGTGAGCGCGGTAAGGGCTGCAGCTTGTTTCCCTTGGAAAAACGCGTACAGCCCAAGGGAGAGATGGAGAATAAAGCCCGTCCCCGACTCCAAACCGTTGAAGCCGGCGAGGAAGTTGGTTGCGTTGGAGCAGCAGAGCAGGGCCAGTGGGATGAGGGCCAGAGGGTAGAGAAGGCCGAGTTCGATCCTTCCGAGGAAGGGGAGGGTCATGTGGCTGACGCCCGCGTTGACCGCTACGAGGGGGACGGCAGCGGGCAGCGGTATCAGGAAGTAGAGCCAGCCGGGGATGCCGCTGCGCTTCATCTTCTCAAACTTTCCCTTCCCCTCCCGCTGCTCCATTAGCCCCGTTAGGACGTCGAATATGCCTATGAGGGTGATGATTAGGATGGTGCTGATGCATGCGAGGATGTCGATGAGCTCAGGCAGTCCGCTGAAGAGGAAGATCTGGGCGCCTATGTAGAAGAAGACGCCGGTGAGGAAGCCGACGATGACACCTGGCCCACCCATGTCAGCGACGACGGGCTGGCTCTCCTTCATGATGTCCCTGCCGACGATGCCGGTCGCCCGCATGAAGCGGATGAAGATGGGCGTCATCAGATACGCTGAGAGGAAGGAGAGAACCGAGGCCGCGACTAGGCTGTAGTGGACATCATTCAAGGCGGGGACGCTCCATACCCATATCGTCTTGAACTCCTTTTATCCCTTGAGGGTCGAGAACGTTTATCATTCCCCGTCGGGACATAGGATACCGTGAAGCCCCTCATCGTAGATGCCCTTGCGACAGGGCAGGGAAGGCGGATAGCGACCCGCGACGTCATAGGAGCGGGACCTAGGGCTGTGGCTGGCGTCCTCGAGCAGCAGGGGCTGAGGCCTCGTATAGCCGTCGCAGAGGCCTTGCTGCATGACCGCGTCGATCTGAAGGACTACGACGTTCTCTTCGTCAGCGGCATGACCGCCGACCTCTCCGCCGCGAGGCGCGTCATCTCCAAGTGGAAGGCGGCTACGAAGGGCCCTATTGTGGTGGGCGGGCC
>CAZRAV010000006.1:0-7342 GCA_964598175.1 uncultured Candidatus Bathyarchaeia archaeon
TAAGGGAGCTGAAGAAAGCGGGCATCATCATCCTGGGGAGGCCGGAGATCACCATCCAGAATATGGTCGCCTCCGCGGACATCGGCGGCGACGTAGACCTCGAAAAGGCGGCGCTGGTCCTGGACAACATCATGTATGAGCCGGAGCAGTTCCCCGGCGCTGTCTACAGGATGGACGAGCCCAAGGTGGTGATCCTGATATTCAGCACCGGGAAACTCGTGATCACGGGGGCAAAGAGGGAGAAGCAGGTCCACGAGGCCGTGGATAAGCTCCGAGACGTCCTCCTAGACAACGAACTCATCTACTGAGGAGAGACGCTTATCCTACATCGAGGTAATCGCGCTCGAGAACGATCTCTAACCAGATTAAGGTTTATGGAGCCGCGCTCCGCGCATTTGCCAACTATACCGAGATGGGTTGTATTCTTCGGTTCTCTTAGGCTAAAGGGTAACTTGAAACGATCTCCAACACCCGCTTACATAGTCCGCGAACAGTAAGCTGGAGATGAACCAGGTCAAATACATGAAGGCGAGGACAACCTTGGGGAGGCAGGCACTAGGATAAATTGAGTCACAGCAACGTTGCTCGCCGATGATAGGCCGCCCGCCAGGCAGATCGAAGGGGTGTTGACCTGCTTCAAAACTGTGAGCACTACGTTCACTATAACGCCCTCAATAGAGGGTATCAGGAGCACAAATATGCCGTGGTAACTGAGTAGGAACGCCTCTACTAGGCATTTCAGAACCCCTATCATCGTACCGGAACCTCTTTTTCTTACCAGCACTGCCGATAGAACTATCCAGAGCACGTGCAGCCCGGACAGGGTCTGAGAGGAGCCGAAAGGTATCCCGGGGACTGTTTTCAAAAAGCTGCCAAGGTGACCTATGGAGACGCTGGCGGCCCCGCCTAGGGCGCTAGGGATTATTAGGAGCGAGAGTTCACGTGACATGAACCTGCTATGTGACAGGGCCACACGGATCACCTTTTCCACAACGCAGATGTAACGACACAATGTAACGACAAACGTCACCTCAAAACCAGTAAAAACACCTATTTATAGCGTATTTGAGGATGGTGCGGAGGGTGGGATTCGAACCCACGAATCCCTGCGGAACAGCCGCCTCAGGGCTGTGCCACTCCATTTGAATGGAGTTCAATAACAACAAAGTTTAGTACGCTTTTCCTCTTGGCCCTATATAGATAACCACTATGGTTCTTTCAGACCATAAGACTCGGTAAACGATCCTCAGGTCACCAATTCTGATGCGATAGATGCTGTCATAACCCCTTAGTTTTGATACGTCCCTCTTTTTCACTGGTACCGGATCCGTTTTCAGGAGCAGCATGGTTTCTTTGACGGCGTTCTTCTTGTTCAGATCTAGCCTTTCAACGTATCTTAAGGCTTTTCGCTTTATTCTGAGGATGAACATGCTTCTAGCCCAAAGCCTTCAGCAACTCTTCCTCATCGACAAGCTCGTCTTCGTCCTCGATGGCTTGTCTCTCTTCGGACGAAGGCTCTTCCACCGGCACAAGTTTTTCGATGAGGCCTTTATAGAGTAGTCTGAGTTCCTTAAGCTCTGTTCTTATTTCTTCAAGTATTTCAGAGCTCATGGGCTTCAACTCTATCTAACAACGGTATCAAGATATTGATAAACATACTTTATTTTTTTTGGGGTGTATAGGCGGAATTTTTACTAATTAATAGAATTGGTGCGGAGGGTGGGATTCGAACCCACGAATCCCTGCGGAACAGCCGCCTCAGGGCTGCGCCTTTGACCTGGCTTGGCAACCTCCGCCCACAGACATAACCTGCACTCCGTGATTTTAAAGTTGCCCATGTGGGGAGGGCCGCTGCCGGGAGTCGAACCCGGGCCGAAGGCTCCACAGACCTGTATGCTACCGTTACACCACAGCGGCCACGACAAAAACAAAGTCCAAAGGACCATTAAAAAGTCTTCCGCGGAAAGGCCAAACGATAATAGGCAAGTCACCGATATATTCTAGCCTATCAACGTGAGGCTCCCCCGATCTGGCTGCATCTGAGTATGTAGTTCCGTAAGCCAAAGTGTCCTTGGACTGCAAACAGATTTTTTCTTAGATGGCTCCAAAAACCAGCCATCTAATGGAAATGTTTGTTGAACAGAAGTCAATCAAGATCTCACGATAAAGGAAGATTCTGTACGGGTCTCGTGTGATGACGAGATAAAGCCGCTTTCACCCTTTTTGAAACCCTATGCAGCAAGCCAACCGCAAACTTTTTAAATTAGTTTTTTTCGAATAGAATTCGATAAAAATAGAATACAAGTCTATTAAAATGGTGTTGGGTTCGATGTTTGGAACCAAAGATCGGGATGAGGAACTCAGAAGGCTCAGGGAGGAAATCGAGGAGCTCAAAGAGAAGATGAAGGGCCTCTCCGAAGGGCCGAGACAGAAGAGGGAGCCAAAGGATGAAAACTACCCTAACCACGACTATGATCTGAGGTTTGACATAGGTGAGAGGATCAGCGACTATGTCACCAGCATAGTTGACAGCGTCATGAATGGCATTGCAGGGGAGCTTGATCGCTCCATATTCATCGACCCCCGCGGCTTAAGGATCACGAAAAGGAGGCAGCGGAGGCATAAGGTAAGGGTGGATCCCAAGAGGGCAGCGGATGTCATGAGCGCTCTGGGCAACGAACACAGGCTTCGAATTCTGGAGGAGTTGACTTCTGGCGGCCGGTATGCTGGTGAGCTCCAGGAACGGCTACCCGAGATAAGTGCTAGCACCTTGTCGAGCCACCTCGATGTTCTTGAGAAGGCGGGGCTGATCGTGCAGGAGAAGGCGCGAGGGCGCTACCTGATAACGATCCCGGGGCGGATGGCGTACAGAATGGCGAACCAGATCGTCCATCAGATCGATGGCGGCGAGAATCAGACAGATTGATTATAATGCAGATGGGTGCTGGGCGTACCAGTCTATATATAAAAAAAAGTTTATATATAAGAAATATTTTACATAGGTCTTGGAGAGCCAGTGTTGAATGAAGCCCAACAGCAAGAGATGGTGAAGATCTTGAAAGCCCTTGCAAACACCATCCGGCTGAGGATGATAGCATCGCTGCACGAGGAGCCTAAAAACATCTACGCCTTAGCCAAGGAACTGGGCCTATCCTATCCACTGGCTCACATCCACCTGAAGGGATTGAAAAAATTGGGTTTAGTGAAAGAGGTAAGGGAAGTACAGCAGGCCAAGGGGCTCCCCTCGGTCAAGTACTACGCGCCTTCAGATTTCGAGCTGATATTAACCCCTGAGAGCATTAGGAGAAAATTCCAGAACAAATATGGGAGTGCAAAAAATGGCTAAAACCGCCGCATTGATCGCTCTTTCTGTGGTAGCCATAGGCCTTGGAGTTCCAGCATTATGCCTTTATCTATCCATATTTTACGGCTTCAGCCACATAGTTGCTGGGATCATCGCCGTCGTATCCCTAATCATGGCAGGAGTCATGGGATTCTTTGGCATCGTCACCGGGCCACTAGGCGAACGTTTCGAAGGCCCAAGCGCTTCAGAGAGGGAAAAATTGAACACGATGAGGGCCCATCAACGGGCAACACTGGAAGAGTTCGACGATATCATCGCCATACTAGAGGAGATAAGAGACTTACTGAAGGCCGTGGAGGAGTAGGGAGGAAAAGAGATGGCGAAGGAACTCCGATACCTGAAGCTCTCTGACGAAGAGGCTGCGGTGGAGACGGAGAAACGCCTGAAGGAGATGAAGAGGCTCCTCTCTGAGATTAGAGACGCCCTTAAATCCGCCGGAGGAATCGAGTAGAGGGAGGTGCTCCCCCTGAGGAAAACTGGAGAAGAGAGGAGGAGGGAGTACGAGAAGGAGCTCAAGGAGATGACGATCCCAGCAACCAGCGTAATGGGGTCTGGCAAGGTCAACCTCCCCGGGATAGGAGATATACGCATCTCGGGCTCAGGGCATGTCTCATCTGATGAGATCAGGGTCAGCGGGAGCGGCCGCCTGCCCGGTGGGATCAAGGTAGGACGCGTGAAGAGCTCAGGCAGCGTCTCAGTAGGCGGGGACATCGAGGCCAGCGAGATGCGCTTCTCAGGGTCCGCATCCATCATGGGGAGTGTACGCGCAACGAGCCTTTCGGCATCAGAAAGCTTCAGGGCGGAGGGGGGCGCAACAGGCAGATCCATGCAGGTCTCAGGCTCATGTAAAATTGGGAACGAGATCCGGCTAGAGGACTCTCTTATTGTTCACGGGTCTTTATCGGTTGAGGGCGATGTTAATGCACTGAAACATGTCGAGCTCGATGGATCTTTTGACATCGATGGAAAGCTCACGACAAGCATGTTTACAGCAGAGCTGAGCCATTCGAGGTCGTATGTTAGAAAGGGGATTCAAGCCGATCATATAGATATTCGAAAGGGAAGGGCTGAGGGCTTTCCATTTAGCTTGTCGATCTTCGGCGGTAGATTCCGTGAGGGCGAGCTCATCACCACCGATATCTTGGGCAGTGAGGAGGTCTACCTTGAGAATGTCCGCTGCGACAACGTCACCGGGAAGGACGTGACCGTCGGCGAAGGATGCGAGGTCAAGGGCAAAATCAGGTACTCCGGCACGATAGAGGTTCATCCGTCGGCTAGGGTTGGGAGTCCCCCTGAGAAGATTGCTTCAGAAGCTTCTTAATCTTCAAAGTGACCAAGGTATCTCCAAACAGAGGACGAAACGATGGAATCGACTCCACTTGATTCACAGACCGATGTTCAGGAAAAAGTGGGTCTTCTCTCTCGCTTCACTTCCGAGTTCTCATTCATACAAGGTAACTTCCTCCTACTCATCATAAGCTGGCTCTTCATGGACTTCGCCAGCGAGATGCCGGCGACATACTACGGATTGTACGTGGAAGCCCTCGGCGGCTCCGCGGCTACCGTCGGTATCATTGGCTTCATTTCGATGATCTCACAAGCGCTCGTCCAGTTTCCAGGAGGATACCTCGCCGACAAATACGGGAGAAGATGGCTCATCTCCACCATGACATTCGGCGTAGCCCTCTCCTACGGCTTCTATGCGTTGGCCCCCAACTGGCAGACCATCATGGTCGGAGCCATCATCATGAACCTCTGCTTAATCTACCGCCCCGCCCTCAACGCCATCATCATGGACTCGCTCCCCCCTGAGAGACGGGGGATGGGCTTCTCGATCATCAACCTCATCGCAAGCGTCTCGACGACACCTGCGCCCTTGATGGCGGGATGGCTCCTCACAAAGTACGGCCTGGTCCCGAGCATGAGAATGGGCTACGCTTTGGTCGTGGCTGCATATCTTGTAGCAGCCGTTCTGCGTTTGAGGCTGAAGGAGACGGTCAAGGAGCCCGAGCATATTGATTGGCGTGAACTCCTGAGGACCTATCCACAATCCATAGTGGAGAGCGTACGTGTCTGGAAAGAGGTCCCGAGGTCGGCCTTTGTCCTATTCATCACAGGCATCCTCATGAATTTCTCACTTTCGCTCTTCATGCCGGTATTGGTCTTCTGGATTGTCGATGACCTCGGAATCAGCGAGGTCCGCTGGTCCTTCATCTTGACGATTCTGTTCATATCAATGATAGTGCTCGCCATCCCTTGTGGAAAGCTCATAGACAAGATAGGTAAGAAGAAACCCCTTGTCATAGCATATCTACTATTCCTTGTTGTGATTCCGCTGTTCATCTACGGCGACTTCTACAGGCTGCTGCTGGCAATGCCGATGGTGGGGTTGCTGCAGATCCTCTTCCATGCATCTACTTCCTCACTCAACGCAGACCTCGTTTCACAGGAAAACCGCGGTAAGGTTGTCGGTTCCAGCGGGTTCTTCGTACTCATAGCGGCGTCTCTGGGCCAGCTCGCAGGCGGCTTCATGTACGACAACATCTCTCACTCGCTGCCCTTCTCCCTCCAGTTCCTCTTCATAGTGCCAGCGTTACTGGTGACGCTCATCTTCATCAAAGAGCCCAAGAAAAAAGAGGAGTAGACCGGGTTGAGGGGATGAATCTACATCACTGGACTTCCCGGTATACTTGGGGACCGGACTGTAATCCGTCTTCGCCGCCTCCTACTCCTACTTGCTGAGAAATGAGAAGAAAAAAGAGGTCGAACACGTCGAATCAGCAGTAATTATTGAACCATAAATTACCTTTTGCACACGGGCCTTATGATAAAACTACTGGAGTGGGAGAGCTGCTTCCGTTACAATGTAAATATTCATGCTTCCAATGATGAGAAGTTGTTGTTGGTTGCCTCTACTCGCTTCTCCTTTTAAATGCATGCTATGCAGGTTTAGGTTATGAGACGGAAAGAGGATCACAGGAAGGCCTTGAGCGAAGCGAAGTTCAGGGACATCCCGGCCTGGGCTCGCGACAACTTGGTTCTAAGAATGCTCGACGACCTCGGTCTCAAGCTCGAAGTTGTCTATGACAAAAAATACCTGTACGGTATATGTAACAAACCTCTCATAGTGATTTCATCCCAAGATCAATACTTGTATCCGAGGAAAAACCGTTCAAAACACGTTGAATAGAATTGTTTTGATTAGGTTTGAATTTCTTAAACGGGCTTCTAAGGGAATTCACTTCTCCTCCTCTGCGCTTGGACATTTAGGATCGGCGACTATCCGTTTAAATTAGCCAAGTTTTAATTACGCAAAACTTAATTTATCATTGATCTCCTTTTTGTTAGGCGGTAAGAATGGTCAGAAGCTACGTACGAATCTATGGTCCCCCTTTGCTGAAGGCTATCAGAGCTCTGGAGGCGATCGCCGTCGAGATGTCCAAAGCAGTCGATGTAAAATTCAGCCACGCCTGCCTCCCATACCCGAGTCGTATGCAGTCAGACACTCGTGATTGGAATCAGTATCTCAAGAACATGAAGAGGATGTACGTGGACTGCTACGAGCCTGTGAAGATAATAAGCGATGCGAGTAGTATGCTCGGCGACTACGACTTCTTCTTCGAATGGAGTGAAACTCCCACAATGGAACAGATAGAGAAACTCATTGATAAGATGGATGAAAAGCTTGGAAGCCTCGGCTGCTACTATTCCATCACGACCGAGTAAGCCCTACACGACCTGAATTCTCCCCATTTATCTCACTATCCTGGTCCCGAATCTTGCCACGTGATATCCAATTTTTGTTCTGCATAATACATCAACCCTATAAACTCGAATAGATAGTAAAATGAGAGGTTCTATTGTTAGACCGATTAAGTTAGTGGACTACACCGAGTCTTTGCAGCTCCTCTAGGAGTACGGATCGCGTCTCTTTCAGCCGCGTCTGCCGCTCGACGTACTCGTCCCCAGTCATCCCGC
>CAZRAV010000006.1:7442-14437 GCA_964598175.1 uncultured Candidatus Bathyarchaeia archaeon
CGCGTCTCTTTCAGCCGCGTCTGCCGCTCGACGTACTCGTCCCCAGTCATCCCGCCTCCTTTGAATTCTTCTTCGAGCATGGCGAGCTGTTCGTCCATCTCGGCTATGCGCCCCCTTAGCAGGTCGGCATATATGGCGGGACCGGCAACCTCCACTCCCACGGGCTCGACATCTGTCTTGATGACGCCGTCCTGGATGCGGAGGATGCGATCGCTTACCCGGGCTACGGCGGGGTCATGGGTCACCATAATGACCGTCTTTCCCATCTCCTTGTTCACTGTTGAGAGGTGGTCGACGACGACTCGGGCGTTGACCGTGTCCAGCTCTCCCGTGGGCTCGTCGGCCAGAATCAGCGGCGGGTCGTTCGTCAAGGCCGCGGCCAGGGCCACCCTCTGCTGCTCGCCCCCGCTCAGCTCACCCGGTTTGTGCCCCATCCTGTCGCGAAGGCCGACCACATCGATGAGCTCTTCGACCCGCTTCCGCCGCTCGGCCTTGGCGATACCGAGAGCCATCATGGGGAGCTCGATGTTCTCGGCAGCCGTCAGCGTCGGTATCAGGTTCATCGTCTGGAAGACGTGGCCGACGGTGCTACGGCGGAACTCGACCAGGTCTGCGGGGGTCAGGCGGGTCACCTCCGTGTCGAAGACCTTCACGTAGCCCGCAGAGGCCCTGTCGAGGCCGCCGACGATGTTTAGGAGAGTCGTCTTCCCCGACCCCGAGGGGCCTATGAGGGAGATCATCTCCCCCTCCTCTACCATCATGTTAAAGCCCCGCAGGGCCTGTACCTCAACCGAGCCGAGGGTGTATATCTTTACCAGTTCTTTTACCACAACAGCCATAATATCAACCTCCACAGCACCTCCGGATTCACTCCTCGATCCTCCACATCGGATGGCTGGATATGTGCCTCGCGGCCACGAGGATGGGCACCACCGTTGAGACGATGAGAAGTCCAACAACGACGGCTAGACTCAGCTGCGCTGATGGGGGAAATATGATGCGTCTCTGCAGAGCCGCTAGGACCGCGGCGTTGAAGAACTCCATCTCGCCCCGTAGGGAGATGAAGCCGACGGTGAAGCCGAGGACCATGGCGAAGGCGACCATGCCTATGTTTTCAATCAGCAGCGTCACGGCGAGTTGTGCCGTGGAGAAGCCTCGGATGGCCATGATGGTGAGCTCTTTCCATCGGCTCCTCAACGCCATCGAGACGATGAGAGCGACGCCGACCGACGAGACCAGCGCCGCGAAGTAGACTCCGAGTTCCTCTATCCTGCGGGGACCGACGAGGAAGATGTTGGATGAGACCTCACTTATACGCTCCTCGGTGACATCAACGCCCTCGATGTCGGGGTCGAGGTTCTCGACAGCCTCTGCGAAGCCAGCTACGGAGTCCGACTCGAGTTTCACGAGGATGCGGATCTGCTTTATGTACCTCTCTCTCACCTTGTTTAGGAACGCTTCGGGGACGTAGATGGTGGGGTTCTGCAAAGTCCAGCTCTCCCAGGGTTCCCGTCCGAAGAGGCCGACGACGGTCAGGGAGTGGACTTTGGTCCCCATCTTGATGAGCATTATATCGTTCAGCCTAACCCCAATACGCTCGGCCGCGCCTTTCTCCATGATGACCGCCATATCGGAGCTGCTCATCCTCTCGAAGGCGTCAGCTCCCTTGAGCCAGCCGGTCCCCATGTAGGCGGTCTCTCTCCACTCGAGTGGGTCGATGGCCCTGAGGGGTATGGTGCCTAGGGTGCTCTCCGCCTCGAACCACGTTTCGACGGTGGTAGAGGCCACGCCCCCCATCTCGGCGATCTTCTCCGCCAGGCTCTCGGCGTCCTCCCCTGAGAAGAGCCAGACGGAGGCGTCCGCACCGACGGTCATCTTCACGGCCTGCTCATTGAAATCTTCGGTGCTTGCGACGCTACCTATGACGGAGAAGCCGTAGCCTAGGATGAGGGCCGCCATGAAAGTTGAGGCAACGGTGCGCCTCACGTTCCGGCGGGCGCTCAGCGTCGATATTTGGGCGACATCGCCCACCACCACCCCAGCCATCCTGCCGAGAAGCTTTTGAAACCAGAGGGAGTGCTGAATGAACAGCTTGATGAAACCCCAGAAGAAGAGGATGGGCGCGATGTAGGTGAGGATATAATCCACACCCCACCACGTCGAGTAAAGAAGGAAGACGATGATGTTGCTGGTCGAGGGTCTGAAGGACTCCACGCTTACGCCTAGAAGCAGCATCACCATCCTGTACGCCCCAAGGGCCAAGGCGAGGAGGGGTTCCTGCCGGGATCCAACGGCGCCCTCCTCTCCCAGATACTCCTTGAGCGCGTCGACGATCTCCATGCTGCTCGCCATCATAGCGGGCTTGTAGACGGATAGGAGGGTGAGAGCTCCGCTGAAGGCGAGAGTGGCAGAGACGGTGACAGGCGAGAAGTAACGGAAGGATTCAGGCACCCCCATCCCTGGTACGACGACGAGGAGGAAGGCCGCCCCTAGGAGAGCCCCCACAGCCCCTGCCACGAGGCTCACTAGGAGGGCCTCGAGGAGGAAGATGTAGAAGACCTGCCTATGCGTCAGGCCTCGAGTGAAGAGGAGGCCGATCTCCCGGCGGCGAAGGCCCAGCGAGACATTGGAGACAGTGACGCCGAGGTACCACGCCGTGAAGAAGACGGGCGCGGCAATCATCAGCGTACGGGTCTTCAAATCGGCGGAATGGGTAGTGACATAGTCGAGAAGCTGTCCCAGATAGTTGACGGGGACATACCCATATTCGGCGCCGACGCTGTTCACCCGCTCGTAGATCAGCCTCACATTCTTTGCCGAGGCGGAGATGTCCCAAAGGTTCAGAGCCCTCCTCTCCAAGCCTACGATGACCTCGGGTATCAATACCTGTGTGGGCCTCCGCATCTCGCCGTATATGGGGTCGAGGATGCTTCTCAGCGTCTCCTCGCTCATGATGATCAGGTTATGGGGCGGTCGACGCCTCGGGAGGCTCCGCCCCTCGAGGAGGAAGCGTAGGAAGAGAGCGTACCAGTCTATATCTTCGACTTTCCCTATCGCAATGGAGAAGACCCTGTCGTCGAGCTCAACCAGGCCACCCACAGCGAGGTGGAATGGACGCGTCTTGAAGTCGGGAGCGCCATAGGGGTTGTAGGTCGACACCTTCAGGGTCACTCTGTCTCCGGTTTGGAGGCTGGAGGCATTGACGGAGCCTTTGTCGACGTACACCTTCCCCCGCTCCAGCCCATCGACACCGGAGATGCCAGCTAGGAGGCTGGAGTCCCCGCTGATGGCGACGATGGTGAAGGGGGTCGATGTGTTCCACGCCGTCAGGTTGACTTCTAGCTCCCACCGGACGAGACGGTCGACACTGATCACGTGCTCGAGGCTGGCGATGAGACCCTCGACCTTCTCTGGGGCGGTCCGGGTCAGATTCCGGTTCTCCGCGGAAGAGACTATATCGATGTCAGCGGCCTCGAGGGTCTTCTCCAACATCGCCACGCCGACGGCATCAGCCCCATGCAGTATCCCCGAGAAGAGGGTTGCTGCCAAGGCCACACTCAGGAAGAGGGCGAGGAAGATGGACCTGCCCCTGACGATACGCTTCGCGGCGTAGCTGAACATGTCCAAGATGAATATTTTCCCGTCGGAGAAATTAAAGACTTGTTATATCGACGAAAAACGAGGAGGAAGGTCAAAAAGCTAACCCGGGTGGAATGGCTCATGGATCATGTGGAGGGCCTCGAAATAAAGTGAAAGATGGAAAAAGGCGTGGATGGGGGCACCTCCAGCTTCTTTATTCGCTGAAATGTCCGAAAAGGTGGTAGAAGAGCTTTGGGATGCGGCGACGCTATTTCGAAAAGGTAAGAACGATGCGTAAAGAAAGGATGGAGGTTCTATTCCTCGGCTTGTCGGTCTCTGGCGAGGGCTCGGCGTTCCCTGATCTCCTCATATACGATGAAGGTGGGCATGATGACCCAGAGGGCGATCATAATCCAGAACAGGATGGGGTCCCAGTTCATTCTGAGCCGCTCCCCTTCCTACCCCAGAGCTTGAAGCGCCTGCCGCCTGTCCTCGCCTTGGGCGCCGCCCTCCAGTCGACCTTGACCTCCTCTCTGACCATCTTCCCGTAGTTGATGCCGGGGATATAGAGGAGCTTCTCCGGGATGATCCCGCTGGGCCTGAAGATCATGACGACCATGAGAAGCGTGCCTAGGAGTATTTGTTCAAAGTAGGCGATGGGGAAGAAGAACAGTTTGTCGAAGAACCATTTGTAGATGATGATGACGCGGCGCATCGCGACGACGAGGGCGCAGCCCAGGAAGGTGCCTGCGTTGTTCCCCGGCCCGCCGAGAATCAGCATCAGCCATGGCCAGTAGGTCCAGAGGGCGCGCTGATAGTTGGCATCGATGACGAAGGAGAAGTAGAATGCCCATAGAGCGCCGGTCAACGCGGTGATGCCTGAGGCGAAGACGAGGATGTTTCTCCTAATCCCCGTGACGTTCTTTCCGACGCTGCCGACGGTTACTTCATTCTCACGTATCGACCTCATCAGCCTGCCGTACGGCGAGTTCAACATCGTCCTGAAGATGAAGAAGCTTATGATACCTATGGCTAGGGTGACCACCGCCGACACTATGGTTCTGTCTCCGGTGTACCATGCATACACGTTTGGGACGTATACGCCTAACGTACCGCCGCAGAGCGGAGGCCAGTTTCTGGCGATGATCTGAGAGGCATCTGCCATTGTGATCAGCGTGATCATCAGGTAGGTGGCTCTTAGACGAATGGCGGGAAGAGACATCAGCCAGCCTACGGCCGCTCCCAGAACCAAGCTTAAGGCCAGTGTAAACAGGAGCAGTGAGATGCCGAAGAGAGGTCTATTCTTGATAAAGTCGTTTATTACGTATTGTACGTTGTATGGGTTGTTGTAGACCCAGTCGTAGTTAGAGGCATAGGGTTTGATGGGCTCCCCCGCTTTTTGAACGATCCAGAGGGTCAGCCTGAGCGTGAAGGTGCTGACCGCGAATCCGCCCGCGATCACTTGTACGGCGCATCCCATGTTTGGGACGCCCGCGTTCCCGTACTGGAAGTTGAGGGCCATGGCGACTATAACGAAGATGCCGAAGTACATTGCGATGTCGATGATGAGCCTACCACTCACAGCACCTACGGAGGCACCTATCAGACTGAGCATATCTTCACCTCAAGACTCTCCTCTTCTGATCATTCCAATCAGCCTACTACCCGTTTCAGAAGCCTGTAAACGCTCCAATACGCCTTGCAGCCCCCTGGGCTCAAGGAGGAGGATGGCGATCATGAAGAACATCGGGACAAGCGGACGGTATTCCCCGATCCAGAGGAGCTGTTTCCCCCCGATCTTGATGCTCATTGCCCATGTTGTGAGTAGGATTTCTGAGAGCCCCACGCCGAAGCCCCCTATTATCGCACCATAGATGCTATCAAGCCCTCCAAGTAGGCTCCCTGCCATGATGCTTGTTATGATGGCTGCCCCTGTCGCAGGGCTGCTCATGAACCAAAGAGGGAGCATCGATCCCGCCAGACAGGCTAGGCCTCCCGTCAGGAACCACGAGTACAGCTGGATTCGGTATGTGTTAATGCCCAGTACAGAGGCGAGCTCCGGGTCCTCCGCCGTGGCTCTCATGGCCACACCTGTCTTAGTCCTCGTCAGCATGTAATGAAGCAGGATGACGGTCACAACGCAGATCGAGACCGAGACTGGGAAGATCCCTTGGAAGCCTCCGACCCTGAAATCAAAGTCTTTAAGCAGAAAACCCAATGCATAGGTCTTGTATTTGGCCCGTAGCCAGTAGGCGTAGATGCTAAGAATGGCTGTCAAGAAGATCTGTATGGCTAGCGTCGAGATCGTCAGGACGATGGCGCCTCCCCCCATCTTAGTGAGCACTCCTATAACAAGAAGGAAGATTACCACGCTTACGACGCCGCCTAAGAGAAAGGAGATGGGGAAGCCTATGTATGGAGAGAGGTTGAGGATTTTTGAGAGGGTGTAGACGACATATATGCCCACGCCTGCGTAGGTGCCGTGTGCGAAGTTCGGGATCTTCGCCGTCAGATAAGTCAGGGTGAACCCTATGCTGAGGATCGAGATCTCACATGCGTAGACGATCGCGCTCATCCAAATCGTCGGGATTATCATGGGATCACCTTTACCTTTCCATTCAAATCATTTATAATAGTTTCGTGAGTTAAACCAATTCTATAAGGAGATTGGGATACGTAGATGAATCTTGTTAGAGGCTCCCTCTGCGGACTGAGCGTTTTCTTATTCAACGATCTAGATTGAAAGGGCTCATTAATGACTAAAGCGGGGGTAAAACAGTAATACGTTTTCCTTGAAACAAATCTTATATACGATATAAAGACTTTAAACTATCTGGCTGAAAACAGAAAGGTGAAAAAATTGGAACAGAAATCGACGATGCTGATTATTGTAATGTTGCTGGTGGGACTTGGAATCGGTGGAGGCATCGGGTATTACGCTGCACCTGCCAAGGTTGAGGAGGTAGAGGTCACCGTAGAGGTAAATCCCCTCGCCGGTAAGACAATCCAGGTAGGAGAGATCTCATCAACGACTGAGGGTCTAGAGACATTGACCCCATTCCAAGAAGAGATCGTAGTTCCTGACATCAACGAGTTTCTCGACAAACTAGGGTACGACGTAACCTACACAACGCTGATCGACGACGCTCAGAGCCAGGCAGCCATCCACCTAGAGAAGGTTCAGTCATTCAAGGCCATGGATGTCAACTTGGTCATCGGTGGCCGTTGGTCCTCTCAGGCAGAGGCGGCGCTCTCGTATGTGAACGAGAACGATATGCTCTTGTTCAGCCCGTCCTCGACCTCTCCACTGCTTGCCTTCCCAGACGACAACCTATACAGGATGTGCCCGACTGACATGGTGCAGGCTCCGGCCATCGCGGAGATGCTCTGGAGCTGGGGCATCGAGGCCTGCCTCG
>CAZRAV010000007.1:0-10050 GCA_964598175.1 uncultured Candidatus Bathyarchaeia archaeon
CCGCGGCGTCCAATGCCCGCCGTATCATCTCGATGCGCTCCCCCGCCGTGAAGGGGTTCTCAAGCTCGTGGCTCATCTGCGCGCTGCCAACAACGATGACCAGCTCCTCTGCCTCATTCAGGATGGTACTTACTGCATAGAGGTGACCGTGGTGGAACGGCTGGAACCTCCCGACGAAGAGAGCGCGCTTGAACAACAACATCCGCCTACCGTAGCTTGTTCTATGGGATGAACGAACTCCGCTTTAACGTTATCCCCTTCGACCACTCCTCAGGACGATGAACCTTACCAGGTAGACGAGCAGGGCTAGGGGGAATGCGGCATAGCAGAAGCCATAGACTAAGCTGGGAGAGGCAAGGCCCAGCAGCGGGTTCCCCCTGATGGGATAGAGCAGTCTGACCCCGGGATAGATCAGGGCGTCCAATACTATGTGGAGCCAGACACCGAGTAAAGACGACGCGAGGACCCGGTTGAAGCGGGAGGTCTGCTGGAGCCTCAGAGACCTCAAGAAGGGTTTCACGAGATTACTGAAGCCTGGCATGACCAGGGCGAGCCCCGCAGCCACCAATGCCCCCAGCGTGAGAGAGTGGAAGGGACCGTGGAGGGGAAAGGAGAGACCGAGGAGTAGCACGAGCAGTGGCTCCAGGTCGATGATGACGTTGGCGATGACGAAGGTGGGCAGATCCAGAAGGGGGAACAGGATCAGGCCTACGAGGATGGCGGGGCCGAGGTGGTAGGGTGTGAATGGCATCTACGCCACCCTTTCCAGATTAGTTATATAAACCGCTAGGATGCTTAACCATAAATAAGCGTGTCACCGGTGGGTACGGCCGTGTCGAATGAAAGCGTTGTCAGGCTTCTACACCTATGCTGGGAGGATATTCAGCGGCTCGCAGAGAAGGTAGCCGAGAAGGTGAGGGCCAGCGGCTTCAGGCCCGATGTGGTCGTCGCCGTCAGCCGGGGCGGCTTCGACCCCGCGCGAATCCTCTGCGACCAGCTCTCGGTCCAACGGCTCGCCAGCCTGCAGGTCGAGTACTACACAGGCGTCAAACAGAGGCGCGGCACCCCGGAGATCGTCTTCCCCCTCAACGCCGATGTGCCCAAGTTTAGGGTGCTCCTCGTCGACGACGTATCCGACTCCGGTAATTCGCTGAAGATCGCCAGGGATCACGTGCTCGGACGCGGCGCTTCAGAGGTCAGGGTCGCAACCCTCCACGTCAAGCCCTGGAGCAACTTCAGGCCCGACTACTATGCTGAAGAGGTCGACGCATGGGTCGTCTACCCATGGGAGCCAAGGGAGACCTTGAGGTGGATGGCGGAGCGTCTCAGAGGCGAGGGCCTCGACCCCACTGAAGTAAGGCGCAGACTTATCGAGAGTGGGTTTGACCCCGAATTGGTCGCGAGGCTAATGTAGGCGTTAGTTAAGAAGTAGAGTACCTCGTCGTGCCACTTACCACTCCAGATGCCTATAGGCGGCACAGGCCTGACCTTCTTCCTATGAAGCAGCGCTGAGAGCAGCTAGTTCGCCTCCTCTACGCTCAGATGAGAGTTTCGGAGGAGCGATATCGGGTCATCTGGCCCATGGGATGTGCTGGGCAACTTGTCTCAAAGGTGTTCTCCATAGATGCCTTCACTGAGGATATGTAGTCTAGCTTTCCTCCGAATAAATGGCTCTCCCAAGATGGAGGTAGATATCCTAATCGAAAAAGAAAATAAACACTCTCGCCATTTAAATTGTGAGGTCAATAAATATGACTGCAAAGGAGCATTATAATGAAATTTTCTCTCTGCTCGAAAAACATAATGAATTCTTCGGCAGGGTTATCCCTCTCATTGCAAGTGAGAACGTCGCAAGCCCCGCAGTTCGAGAGGCACTACTCAGCGACTTTGGGAACCGATACGCGGAAGGCTGGCCAGGTGAGCGGGTCTACGCGGGCTGCACCTACATAGATCAAGTGGAGTTGATGGCTGACGAGATGGCCAGGGAGATCTTCGACGCGGAGTTCGTCGATGTACGACCCATCTCGGGTGTCGTCGCCAATCTCATCATGTTCACAGCCTTCACCGATCCTGGAGACAGGATCATGGCACTCTCCATCCCTGCTGGGGGCCACATCTCTCATGCGAGGAAGGGTATCGGAGGAACGGCGGGCGCCGTCCACGGCCTGAAAGTGCAGTATTGGGAGTTCGACGATGAAAAGTATAACATCGACGTAGACCGATCGGAGAAAAAGATCAGACGGCTTGAAAAGGAGGGTAAACACATCGACCTCTTCCTCTTCGGCGGAAGTCTATTCCTCTTCCCCAACCCGGTGAAGGAGCTATCTGAGGTCGCTAAGGAGCACGGCGCCAAGGTTGCATACGACGCCGCGCATGTCTCCGGTCTGATCGGCGCAGGTTTTTTCCAAGATCCGCTGCGAGAGGGCGCCGACTGCATGACTATGAGCACCCACAAGACCCTTTTTGGACCCCAGCGCGGAATGATCGCCTCCTTCGACAAATACGCCGAGGCGTTGAAGAGGGCCGCCTTTCCGGGCATGCTGAGCAACCACCACCTGAACACACTTGCAGGTCTAGCGGTCGCTCTCTGCGAGTTCAAGGAGTTCGGCAGACCCTATTCGGAGCAGATCATCAGGAACGCGAAGGCGCTGGCGCAGGCCCTCCACAAGAGGGGATTCAATGTCGTCGGTGAATCCGAGGGCTTCACGGCGTCACATCAGGTCATCGTCGACGTAGTCGACACCCCGCTGAGAAACGGCTGGGTGGTTGAGGAGGAGCTCGAGAAGGCCGAGATCATCTTGAATAGGGAGCTACTGCCATACGACATCAAGCAGGGGCGCAACTTCAGGGAGCCTGGGGGAATCCGCATCGGCACGAGCGAGCTCACCCGACTGGGCATGAAGGAGGGTGAGATGGAAGAGATCGCAGAGCTGATGAAGCGCGTCGTCATCGACGCCGAAGACCCGAGAAGGGTAGTTAAAGACGTCAACGAGTTCCGCAAGAACTGGCAGACCCTCCACTACTGCTTCCAAGAGGGCGCTGAAGCCTACAAATACATCCCCATCCGCTGAGACTGGAAAACTTCATGTCAAGAAGAGTGCATTCACGCTCAGATAATGGAGTACTGCTCGATCTTCATGCATCCTAGGTTTTTCTGTATCTCAACTACCGTCCAACCCTTCGTTCTACCTAAACCCAGCAAACGCCTGCGAAATAGCGTGTCTCCGAAAGCTAAGAATTGCCAATTTGAGAAATTTCCCCCAAAAGATGACGAATCGTGTGCAAGATTATTCCGCAGACGAGAGCTTCAACCATCTCGGGATAATCTCTTCGTACAGTAGAAGACTGTTGGTCGCCATTAGAGAGATGTCGAGCTTGAGCACTCCTCCGCGGCCTACGGAATAGGCGACAGGAAGGACACGGTTCATCTGACTCCACACAAGCGGAGTGAGCATCGAAATACGTTTAATGGATCTGCTTCATCGAACCTGAAGGAGAGCAGCCGCACTCCTTAGAGGTCTCAGGTCTCCGAAGCCATGGTCGTCAGCGGATATCATTTCCCGTCAGTTCAATAGTCCGATGTTGCTCATGGGGCCTTGGAATCCATGCGCCTCTCGACGCTAAAAAGGCTTGACGGCGTTTCGAGCTTGCGGTTATAGGGTTGACGCCTGCTCTATTTGCATGATCCTGGTGATGTAGCCGGCGATCCTGTTCCTCAGCTTCTTCGACACATCAAGCCCGATCTCCCTGAGGAACTGTTTGTTCTGCTCGAACTCCTGGCTGAAGCTCCTCGGATACTTCTCAACGAGCTCCCCCGAGATGCGCTTCACCAACTCGGTCCGCACCTTACCCAAGGACACCACCGATTCTGACCTATCGTTCTACTCGTCGCTGATGCTGATATGGAGACATCTCAGAGTTTTAAATATTGCCTTCGAGACGGTTTACGCAAGCGTCCCTCCGCTCTGCATACCCCTTTTTATCGGGGTTTTAACCCTCTCCCCTCAACTTGCTGATATCCCTTCTCGAAAGGGGCTAGAACCGTAGCCACCTGGTTGAAACAGTCGCAAGTATTAAATATTTCCCGATAAGAGAAGTGAAAATAGAAGGGTGTACCATGGCGAACGAGATCAAAGTTGCGCCCATGCACAAGCTGATTAAACGGGCTGGCGCTGCCAGAGTGAGCGAGGAGAGTGCCATCGCCCTCGGCAGGGCTCTTGAGGAGGTCGGGATGAGGGTGGCGAAGGAGGCCATCGACTATGCCGGCCACGCAGGGCGGAAGACCGTCAAGGCGAGGGACATAGAGATCGCCGCTCAGAAGGTCTTGGGCCGATAGGGTAATATATCTCTCCGACGGGCGACATAGGTTGAGGTAGCATGCATCTTCTAAGATGCGACGTAGCCGTGGTCGGTGCGGGGCCGTCGGGGAGCATGGCCGCGAGGACCGCAGCTGAGCAAGGCGCGGATGTCATCTTTCTCGAGGAGCATTCCCAGGTGGGACTTCCCATCTCATGTGCGGAGGGCCTCAGCCTCGACGGCTTAAAAGACGCCGGTGTAGAGCCGACGCCCTACGTCGTCAGCCAGAGGATCACGAGAGCTCTGGTCTACGCGCCCAACAAGAGGTACCTGGAGCTCACCAGCTCGGACTGGGTCGGACACACGATAAACAGGGACGTGTTCGACCGGGTCCTCAGCGAGAGGGCTGTCGAAGCCGGGGCCGAGCTAATGACGGGCACGAAGGCGGTGGGGGTCCTCCGTAAGAACGGCGTGGTATCAGGCGTCCATGCGAGACGCAGCGGCGAGACCCTGAGGATCGAGGCGAAGGTCGTCATTGGAGCTGATGGCTACGCCTCCACAGTCCGCAGAACGACTGGACTCGGCAGGTGGTACCCGGATTTCGTCACCTGCGCCCAATACAGGCTCGGAAACCTCAGCCTGGACGAGCCAGATGTTAACGAGTTCCACGTGGGGTCGAAGGTGGCGCCAGGCGCGTACGCCTGGGTCTTCCCCAAATCAGGGGAGGTGGCGAACGTGGGCCTCGGGGTGCGCAGGATACACACCGAGGCGCCCCTCGCCTACCTCAAACGCTTCGTCAACTCGGACCCGAGGCTCAGGGGCGGCGAGGTCCTGATGGTGAACGGAGGCATAATCCCGGTCTCAGGCGTCGTCGACAAGGTTGTGGGCGACGGGGTGATGCTCGTGGGCGACGCGGCGGGGCAGCTGATCCCCTGCACAGGCGCCGGCGTCCACTCCGGCGTTGTCGCTGGGAGGATGGTGGGCGAGGTCGCAGCCCACGCCGCAGACGAGGGCGATGTCTCCGCCTCCAGGCTCTCAGAGTATGAGCGTCGTTTCGACGCTGTCTGGGGGAAGCGGATCAGGGACAGCGGCAGGGTAGTCGAGATGCTGGACAAATTTAGCGATGAAGACCTGAATACCTTTGCCGAGGTGCTGACGAGCGAGGATGCCCTCGCCCTGGCGAACGGCAAGAACGTGGCCGGTGTGCTGGCCAGGGTGGTGAGGCGGGCGCCGCTGAAGCTCATCAAACTCGTAGCCGCGTACATGCGAGGGTGATCTTCAATCGCTGAACCGCCTCTAGTAAGGTTTCTCGGAAGATATGAGGCAACCTCAGAATCGCTGTTCACACCAATTTCCATCTCCAGAATCCTTTGGGAATCACCTGGTGGCAGGGTCATCCCCGTGAGTGAAATTCTCTGAATTCTTTGGAGCAATGGGCGTCCTTCCAGCCGTATCGATCGAAAACCTTTATATTTCGACTCCAGTTGTGTCTTGTAGTAAAAATTCGATTAGGAGGCGAATGATTTGGCGTATCTAACAGGTAGGCCTGTTCTGATTCTGAAGGAGGGTTCTTCCAGGAGCCGCGGCAGGGATGCTCGGAGGTCGAACATGATGGCTGCTCAGGTCATCTCGGAGGTTCTCAAGTCGACCCTTGGCCCGCGCGGCATGGACAAGATGCTCATCGACAGCCTGGGCGACATCACCATCACCAACGACGGCGCCACAGTGCTCGACGAGATCGACGTCCAGCACCCGGCCGCCAAGATGATGATCGAGGTGGCGAAGACCCAGGACGACGAGGTAGGCGACGGGACAACGACGGCGGTCATCCTATCGGGAGAGCTGCTGAAGAAGGCGAGAGACCTGCTCGAGCAGGGCATCCACCCCTCCATCATCATCTCCGGTTACCAGAAGGCCTCCGAGAGGGCCATGGGGACCCTTGAGAAGCTGGCCATCGATGTCGACTTGGACGACAGGGAGACGCTGATGAAGTTGGCGACCACCTCGATGCGGAGCAAGGCGGTCTCCATAGCCCGAACCCACCTAGCGGGGATAGCCATCGACGCCATCAAGCAGATCATCGAGGAGCGCGACGGCGACATCATCGCCGACGTCGACAACGTCCAGATCGTCAAGAAGGAGGGGAAGAGCCTCGATGAGACCGAGCTGGTGAGGGGGATCATCATCGACAAGGAGGTCGTCCACGCCGGGATGCCCAAGCAGGTAGACGAAGCCAGGATCGCCCTCATCGACGCAGCCCTTGAGGTGGAGAAGACCGAGTTCGACGCCGAGGTCCGCATCCGCAGCCCCGACGCCATAAAGGCGTTCCTCGACCAAGAGGCCGAGATGCTGAGGAAGATGGTCGACCGCGTCAAGGACAGCGGCGCAAACGTCCTATTCTGCCAGAAGGGGATCGACGACGTCGCGCAGCACTTTTTGGCGAAGGAGGGGGTCCTCGCCGTCAGGCGGGTGAAAAAATCCGACATGGAGAAGCTGGCGAAGGCGACGGGCGCCAAGATCGTCTCGAACCTGACCGACCTCAAGGAGTCGGATCTCGGAGCCTGCGAGGAGGTGGAGGAGCGCAAGGTCGGAGACGACAAAATGGTCTTCGTAGAGGGTTGCAAGGACCCGAGGGCCGTCTCCGTCTTCATCCGTGCCGGCTTGGAGCGGATGATCGACGAGGCCGAGCGAACGATGAACGACGCCCTCTACGTCATCTCCGACACCGCCGAGCTCGCCAAGATGGTGCCCGGAGGAGGCTCCATAGAGGAGGAGCTGTCCAAGGCCGTCAGGGCCTACGCGAGGAAGGTGGGCGGCAGGGAGCAGCTCGCCATCGAGGCATTCAGCGACGCCTTGGAGGTTGTGCCCAAGACCCTCGCCGAGAACGCAGGCCTCGACGTCCTCGATACCATGGTGGAGCTGAAGGCTTCCCACGAGAAGAAGGACGGCTTCGCGATGGGCGTCAACGTCTTCAAGGGCGGCATCGTCGACATGCTGGAGCAGGGCGTCGTCGAGCCTATGGCGGTGAAGATGCAGGCCATCAAGTCCGCCGTCGAGGTCGCCTCCATGATCCTGAGGATCGACGACGTCGTAGCCGCCAGCACCGAGAAGATGGAGGCCCCCGGCGCACCTGGCGGCCCACCTGGCATGGGCGAAGAGGAACCCGAATTCGAGTAGAAGTCGTCACACCCTTTTTCCATCTGACCCCCCAAGCCTAGCTTTTTCTCCCTCTGGTGGAGCAGGGTTTAACCATAATTAGCTACACCCAGTTGAGAACTGATATGTTGAGGACAAACAGGGACAGGCTGATCAAGGTCTCAACCATCCGTGAGGTGGTCAGCCCCATGGTGGGATATTCTGGGCCTGGGTGGAAAATTTAAATCTTGGCTGCCTTTCTGTGTCTATTGTCCTTGGGCTCCGGTCGTCTAGTCCGGTCAAGGATACGGGCCTCTCGAGCCTGTGATCCCGGGTTCAAATCCCGGCCGGAGCACCAATTTTCCTAATAAATATAAGTTGGGTTTCTACTTCGAGCGCGTTTAAATGAGAGATTCAATTCTGCTTTTATCTGTTCTTGGCTCAATCCTACGAGTCCTAGGAAGCAGATGCATATTTCTATTTGTCTGAGGCTCGACATCATTTCTTTATGCCGTTCGCAGATCAACCCTTCAGCCCGCATCACACGGTATGCATGGCACAGTTTCAGTAGAAGCATGTCTAGAAGGCTCGTGCGCGCTAGGAGTACCAATGCATTGGGAAGGGCCCTCAATTGAAAAGGAACTTCGAAGAACTCTTCAATGGATTCATTCGCGTGAAGTAGGCCAATGCACGATAAATGCGCGTGCTTGGGAACACAAAATACGCCCCCTGCGTCGCGAGAAAGCGCGGTAAGCTTGTCGTTAATGAAAGCGCGTGTGGCTAAGAAGGTTTATCTTTTGTCATTGACCGAGAGGTAGTGTGAGGAGTTCCTTTGAATCTATGGAGAGATATTCCTCCGGGAGATGAACCGCCCAAAATACTTAACGTAGTCATTGAAGTGATCAGCAGATCAAGAGACAAGTACGAGTACAACCTGGAATGGGAGGCCTTCGTATTAGATAGGGTTCTATACTCATCAGTCATCTTCCCGGTGGAGTACGGGTTCGTACCTCAGACATGGTACAATGACAACGACCCATTGGACGTTATGGTTCTCTCCTACGAGCCTCTTGAGGTCGGCTGCGTAATAAAGGTGAGACCCATCGGCGCCCTCATCCTGGAGGATGAAGAAGGGGAAGATCCCAAGATCCTTTCAGTTCCCCTAAGTGATCCAAGATTTGAGGGATACAAGGACATCCGAGATGTCCATCCCCATCTTCTGAGAGAGATACAGGAGTTCTTTGAGACTTACAAACGGTTAGAACCCAAGAAGTGGGTTAAATTTAAGGCTTGGAAAGATGCTGAAGAAGCCATAAGGATAGTTGACTACTCCATTAACCTATACAGAGAAACCTTTCTAAACAAAAAGTAGTTTAACCTTATTTTCTTTGCACGCGCGCGAACAAGGCGATGGCGTTAATCATTAATTATGGAACGTGGATGATTCGACCATTTGTTTTTACTCTAGGAGGGGATTCTTATAGTCGACCGTCGGAGGGCATCCCAGGCACCATAAATTGTTGTACCTATGGCAGTCCGAGCAGATCTTCCCGCAGGGAGTTTCACTCTCTTTACTGGACTCCACGTTGACTCTTACATCCCCGTGGATGGGGGTTCCCACGTAGTGGGTGTAGATGATGTCCACGTTCAGAATGTCGCGGAAGGATTCAATAGTCGAGTTTAATGTCTGGCCATCCTCCCCCCACATGACGATATGGATGTTCGCCTTTCCAGGGGTTCTGTAGAGGCTCAACACCCTCGGACAGCTCTTTAGGCACTGTTTAACTTCCTTCCTGGTATCATCGTTTTTTACCTCCAGGCCGACACAAGCCATCTTGAAACCAAAACTACGAAGATTCAGCCCTCCTTTTACAATAACCAACTCATCGTCCATCAGACGTTTCAGCCTGTTGGTGACGGTGGGACGGGATGACTCGACCTTCTCGGCCAATTCAGTTATCGAGGCCCTCCCATCCTTCTGCAAGTGGTGAATGATCTTGAGGTCGAGGTTATCAAGCATTTTCCTCAATCTAATCCCTCTTTCACGGTGGATCACACCTATTATTAACATTTTGTAAAATGATCCGTATCACAGATGCGGCAAATCTATTCAAAATGCAGTCGTACAGGAATATCGTCCGCTCGTGAACATGGATCCCGCGGCGCAGGCTGATTAAATGATTGGTGTAATTGATTCGATGGGGGGCTCTTAGCCGTATTTTTTTAGCTGCGTCCTCAATGAATCTGTCTTCAGACTCCTCTAAAGGCTGTCGATGGAGGAGAACCGACCTCTTTTCCCATCAAGAGTATGGAGATCGGCTCTCCCAATAAATCTCAAGAAAAATTTGAATTCGCCCGCGCACGAAGGAGCGAATGTTACTTTATAAAAATAGCTAGCTAATGTGATTTCGTCTGATTTTAATAATGCGTCCCGTCGTAAACAGGGCAACTATAAACGCGCAAATTTTCAACAATGGAAACACTTTCAATATATTTGAACCTACAATGTTTCCGCCGACAGATGGCACCCAATAAATTTTCACTGGGAAGTGACTGCTGTAGTTGTCTCTAGAACCTATCAACTCAGCGACTATGAATGTGATTGGAGCCCCCTCCCCA
>CAZRAV010000007.1:10150-13636 GCA_964598175.1 uncultured Candidatus Bathyarchaeia archaeon
CTCTGAAGCGACGATGCGATAGATTTCCCCGTATTCCAAAGTTGGACCGAGAACTTCAATTGTAGAAGCAGCATTCACATCGCCTTGCCAGACAAGAACCTCCGTGGCTTTAACTGTTACAGGGGAAAAAATCATTAAGCTCATTATAATCAGCATTATATTGGATAAATAAAATACTACTTTCTTTTTCATATTTTTCCGATTAAAATCATTTCTTACAATATATATAATTTTCGCATTTGCAAAGTTGGAAGATATCTAGCTTCCTGAAGCTTCTAAGGCTATCTCATCAGATTGAGGTATGCCGCGCGCGAACTGTTTTCGAAGATGCAGGGGAATGGCATCTCCAATCGATTGAATCGACTGCTCTAGTGCATTTATTGTCCCGCGCAAGCGCGCGGACCAAGTTTCCCATCACTCTTTGACGCCTGTAGAAGAATTGTTTCTTTATCTAAATAATTTTATGTGCATGGAATAGTTATAGCCAGAAAGAATTAAACATTTCCATTGAAACTAAATATCTATATTCGCGCGCGAAATTACTGAACTTAAACAAGTGCGCACGCGCACATGTTATATATATATTTTTCATCCATATCTTTTATCTATATAAACATAGTTTCTAAACATATATCATCAAAATATTTTTATATTTTATACTTAATACTAATTAACGCGTACGCACGATAGATTGTGTTGGTGAAAATGGTATGAGAAAAGGCGTCATAATTGCAACCTTAGCATTATTTAGCTTGCTAGCTTTAAATGGTACCGTGTTTATGGCTTTCGCAGATCCGCCTACCGTTGACGTTACCCCTACGCAGGGGTTTCTCGGGGAGAGTTTCAACATCGACATTACAGCAACATCAGAGTCTACCGCGTCTGGAATAAAATTTAAAGACCCAGATGGTAATATTTGGGTACTTAAGGGCTTCTCTTCGGGTGTTTGGGATGTAGTGATGATTCGGCTGCCGGATGCGGGCGATAAGATTCGACTCATCTGGCCAGAAACTTCCCCTTTCATATTTACTGTGTTGAAAGATCTAGATAATGACGTAGAGATTACGATAAATGGATCGCCGATAACGGATCTTGCCTGGCGGAATAGTAACAATTTACAACCTCATACACAAGTTGTGGGAACTTACCAATTCTGGTTTTCAGGAAGTGGATGTACATTCATCCACGTCGGCTCGATCTATGTATTCCCTGAGGGCCCGTTGGGTACTCTATCATTTCTCTTGATATGCATAGCCAGTTTAGTAATGTACAAGCGCGTGAGACGTCCTCAAGTAAAGCTCTGAATCCGCGCGCGTGTGTTCCGCATTTTGTCGGGTCGGATAGTGGAAGGACCTCCCGTCAAGAGAAAGATTGAGGGTAACAAGTTGACCCTTACAAGGGAGAGTACAACACAGTGCCAGGCTATCTACACGGCAAGTGAGATGAACGTTACACTTGCGTGCGCGCGAAAGGTATGGTGAAATCGGTGAATCCCGGGGCTAAACACAAATCTATCAAGATCAGTCGCCCGCAGTCTTCCGGATCTCCTTCGGGTTTGGCTTCCTGTCCCACCTCGCGTGCGCGACGAATTTCATAGATTATATAGAATACACTGATGCGCGCGAGATTCTACACAGCTTGTAAAATTCATCATTGCGGATCCGATGCTCTCATCTGATGAGAATAACTATTTCCTCGCGCGCGAATTCGCGCGCTTGCTTAACTTTAAATATTCTGATTACTAATGCCTTGAGATGCTTTTTTATCTGGAGTTTTCATTTTTCTTATTTTGTGAGAAGTCCATCTATTTTTTTATCAGCGAATTAAATGGATTGGATGCAACGATCGTACTCGTTTTTGGCGAGGTGGGGGTTCTCTATTCTGTGTTGAAAGGTTCCCGCGTTTTCTGTCTCATTTTGATTCGTATATTACAATTTGAATTAATATTGACTCAATATTTTATTACAAAAGTATATATATGGTTTAGTTTGTATTTATCACGGAGGACGGGGGAAGGACTTCTAGGTTTGCTTGGATGCCTCAAAGCAGCTTAATGACCTCCTCACCTCCACCCATTCGCGTATGCAATGAAGAGTCGGTTTTCACGCCTCTTATTTGGATTTAATAGTGATTCTCGTGCGCGAACAGACCCGTTTGGTCTCGCGCGTCAACTAGTAAATTGTACAATATTACTGAACATTGTTTCGTCACAATTTAAATAGGTTGAAATTGTTTGTATATGATTGCGAGTGGAAACTTTTCACTCGCATGGACTCCCCTGCGCTGATCTCGGTATGAGCGGGATCGCTGGCGACTCGCCCCGAGTGCGCAGGGGCACCCTTTTTTTTTGCAAGACTGATATTTTCGCGCGTGCATGAAGAAGAAGCCGATATACAAATACTATTGTCCTAATATTTTAGGACAATCCTTTTAATCAAAATTATTATATATTTTAAAAACAATTTTTTGTTAGATGAAATTCAAATTTTGTAAATGGCTGAAAGGGTCTTTCATATGTAGAAAATGTGGAAGGGAATTTTTTACGATGTGTTTTGGTTTTGGAACTGTGATCTGTCCTGATTGCTACCGGGGGGAACAGCCCTTCATCTTCTTCGACGATAGCTACTGGCTTAACCGAATAACAGCAATTTTACTCAATCAAATAAGGACGATTTCGGAGCAATATTCACATGGTTTAATGACTTTACATCCAACCCTTCAGCACGTGCGAAGAGACTCGAGAAATCCACCTTAGGGCGAACATTATACCGAATTTTGGTTTCGTCTACGTACGCAAAGCGAATGAACTGGGCAAGTTGGCCGTAAAGGTTGAGGCCTATGAGCCGCGTTCCTATCAGGATGTCCAGGATCGCGCTTGAGTCATGTTGCAGTTGAAGCTTTCGAAGCCGGGGGTGAAGCCAAAAGTCATGGGGGCTCCGTTTCACGTTTATAGCGCTCTTTCTTTCATCTAGCAGTATCAATGTATTCCAAATCCATATCTCCGATAGTTATAAATAATATGTATAAAATATTCATAGCAGTTGAGGCATCCAGGCGAAATAACATGAGCCTGTATATTCAGCTAGTACCCCACACAACAGGCTTCGTTGAGCTTTATGGAAGCCTCATCATGGCATCACACGTTATGTGACGGAAATCTGGTGGTGTGTTGGGTGCTTGAGGGTTGGGAGCAGGTTCGCGAGTTGAGGCAGGAGCTGAAGACGGAGTGGGGTGAGCTCTGGAGGACGAAGTACGACGATGAGGTGATGGCTGAGGGGGTCTCTCCCAAGGAATATGAGAGGCTCTTCGTTGATTTGGGCGAGATAGTCTATGCGACTAGGGACTTCAAGCCATTGTCTTTCAGGGAGATCCTTGAGAGGCATCTCGGCTCTGATGTGGCTGGAAAGGTCTATCCCGACCCCGCCGTTGGTGGCTGGCGTAAGTTCGTCAAGGAACATCTTCGGAGACATAAGTCGGTGAAGAAGA
>CAZRAV010000008.1:0-13073 GCA_964598175.1 uncultured Candidatus Bathyarchaeia archaeon
GCAAGCGTGCTAATGGGCTTGATTCGTAGCGGTGGAACACCTATCAAACGGGGCTATTCCAGGGAGGTAGAAACCGAAAGAGGGAAGAAAACCACATCTAAAAGGAAAAACAAGCCATAAAACAGAATCCTCACACACCCAAGTGAGGAAAATGATAAAAAGTTAGCTAGTTAACTAATCCCTTAAAAGCATCTTAAAGCTCCCTTTAAGCATAACTTAAGCTAGCTCATTAGCCCCATAACTTAAACCTCCTGGTAATGTAACTGAAAAAAGGCTGAAATTCTGGCTTGGAAGGCTTAAACCTAGGCTTAAACAACCTCTAGCAGCCTTCTTAGTTAGCTTGTAGCATCCTCAATCACGTCCTCTTGTTCCTCCAGCCTCTTTGTAAGTTTAACGATCTCTGCATCGCGCCTCGCTTCTTCCTCAGATGGGCCGAAAACTCTAAGTTCGTCGTATGCAGCCATGTAGGCCTTGGTAAGCTTGTCAGGATCCACCTCAGGCTGTGAATAAGGTCCCATACTATTGCCTACCGACTTTCCCTGTAACTTTGCAATCCAATGAGGGTTCATCTCAGCTTCTAATGCAGTTGTATGGAATTTCCTTAGGCTGTGGGCTGAAAGTCGGTTTCCCTCCTTACCTAATCTACTTGTTAACCTAATATTGTCCTCTGGGCTGGTTCTTGGCCTTGAGGCTGAAGTCCACTCCCTGAGCCTCAAAAAACGAATGCACGGCTTTAGAGGCCATCCTACAGGTTGAAGCTGATAGGCCGCGTTTCCGCATCTCATTCATGTGGACCTTGACCATGTTCTCGAACTTCCGCTTGTCCCTCGGCGTCTCCGCTTCAGCGTATAAATTGTAGACTTCATCAGGGGTCAGATCCCATCTTTTACAAAAACGATTAAAGTGGTCCAAATATTGCCTTTTTGTGCTATCTGTTTTGGTAGCAAGTTCCATTTCCCAAGCTTCCATTGCCTCGCTCATGGTTCTCAGTTAACGAATCTGCCACCAATTCTATAACTTTACAATTTAGAAAAAATACTTTGAGGTGGTGTACTTCTGCTTCCACCTCATGCCCATGCCGATCTCCACGATCTCAGGCAGAATCTGGTGGAGGAACCTCTCGCTCGGCCTCCCCCCCTCGATGCCTGGGCAATTTGGGTCCAAGTAGACGTGGAAGGTTCTTCTGCGGTGCCTGTACTCGCTCCTGTCGCCTCGTCTGTAGACGGGCTGGGAGTAGACTCGGAAGGGGAACAGCTTGCAGGCGAGGGGCTTGATGGGCTGAAGTGCGCACACCCACCGCCCTTGGGAGGGGTGCTGGAAGATGCAGCGGTCGCCCACGGCATGCTTGAGGTAGACCTTCCCCAGGCCGAACTCCACCACGTCGTGGCCGTACCGCTTGGCTACCCGCACGTACTCGTCCATCTTTAGGGGTACCCTGTAGCCTATGCAGCATCGGCCGCACGCTGCGCACCTCCACGAGTGGACCTCACTCCAGGGTATGAGCCCCGCGTCGCCCATGGCGTTCTAATTGTTTCTTGCGCCGAGGCCTAAATATCTATTGCCTGAATCCAAAAGTTCATCTACCCTAGACCCGTCAAGGGGATTATGCAACGGGAAGCCTGTCTTAGGATGGCTCGGGGTCGGCTTCCGTTCATAGATTTCGCCCGCGGCATCGTCATGGTGCTCATGGCATGGAACCATGTCTCCGGCTTCTGGAACCCCGGGCACCGGGGCGGGGAGGGACCCTGCAGGACTGGCTGTATATGGCGAAGTATCCGCCCAGTCTAGCCTTCCTGCTGTGGACCCTCGGTGGCCTGTGCTTCTTCCTCGCCCTCGGCCTTCTCCTCCAGGACCGACCCGGCTTCAAAGAGTGTATCAAGGGGGCCGTCCACACCATCGGCAGGGTCCCGCTCTTCTTCTACTGCACACATCTCTGGCTCTACCGCCTGAGGCCGGGATGGATGGTAAGGCCTCCCTTCTCAATGGACTTGGTGACGAGGGCGGCGTTCTGGCTTGTCGGTCTGGTCATCCTCTGGCGCCTGTGCATCAGGTACGAGAAACTGAAGCGGAGCCACCCGGACTCGCTGCTGCAGTACATATGAGGGTAGAGGCCTAACGCCTCTTTTTCTTCTCCTCCTCCTCGAAGGCGTAAAGGAGGCTGTAGATGTTACGGTGCTGCCTTATGAGCTTGAGTGTGAAGCGAGCGAAGAAATAGAATACAATCAGCGAAAAAGCGAAGAGGCCCCACGTCATCAGCGTAACCGAGTCCATAATCTCACCCATAAATAACTGGAGGATACTCCCCTAAATAATTGACCCCAGCCTATTCTGATGAAGACAGCGATGGAAGTCCACCTCTTCGGGTGTAGATGTGAGGATTTTTCATGATTTTTCTACGATGGGGCTGGCCATCGTCCATGCGTCCTCCCCATCCATGTAGTAGCGGGAGTTGCGCTTCACCTTCGTGAATCCCAGTCCATCGTAGAGCCTGATGGCGGGCTCGTTGCTCACCCTCACCTCAAGGAAGCATTCTGTCGCTTTGTAATCGTTCCGGCCTTGCCTCATCGCCTCCACCATGAGACCCGTGGCGATGCCCCTCCGCCGGTAAGGCTCCCTAACGGCGACAGAGACGACGTGGCAGAGGCGGGTCGGCCGGAAGCTGTGGAACTTCGAGAATCCCCGTTCGATGCGGCACATGATGTAGCCCTGGACGGCGCCGTCCATCTCGGCCACGAGGAAAGTCTTAGGGAAACGCTGGTAGAGGTCACGGTAGAAGTAGGAGCTGTAGTTCTCGGGGAGGCACTCGAAGTTGATCTCCATCACCCTGTTCAGGTCGTGCGACCTGAACCCTCTGACCTTGAAGCCCTCAGAGCCCAACCCTTAACGCCTGTAACGTCTTTTCCCCCGAGATTTAAATACTGCGTTCGCGTTCCCCGCTCAGTTAGGTTTTTAGCCCGCGGCGTGATTATGAATTGAGTCCGATGTTGAGAGCGCTCGGAGGCTGCTTGGAGGAGCTTTGACCGCCTATCGAATCTCAGACCCAGCCGTCGAGGATACCATCGAAAGGCTGTTCCACATCGAGGACAGGTACTTCGACATGGGCCTGCCGACCTACATCGTCACGCCAAGAGGCGAGGGGGACCTGAAGGGGCTGTTGAAAAACGGGTTCGAGCAGCTCGTGGAGGAGCTGCGCCCCCTCGGCTACCTCCCGAGGCTGAGGCGTGTCCTCCATAGGCACTACATCTCGGTCATGACGAAGCCGCCTTCACCCCCTCAGCGGTATACGAGGAACATGCTCCTCCTAGCGGCGACCACGGGAACAGTCTTCATAGACGGTTTCCTCAGGAGCAACAACCCCATCCTCACGAGCGTGCTGATGCCAGAAACGCCGGTATTCTTCAACGCCCTCCTGTTCACACTCGCCATCCTGGGCGTCTTCGGCCTCCACGAACTCGGGCACAAGGCGATGACCCTCCTCAGAGGGATCGAGGCCTCCATGCCCTACTTCATCCCGGCGCCTCCCGGACTGGGCGGAACCTTCGGCGCAGTCATCACCCAGAAGGAGCCTCCGACGAACCGTGACGCCCTCTTCGACCTCGGAATAAGCGGCCCCCTCGTCGGTTTCCTAGCCACCATCCTCGTGACGGTCATAGGCCTAAAGCTCTCCTTCCTCGTGCCCGCCGACGACATCGCCTTCTGGATGGCCAAGTTCCCCGAGGTTCGGTTCCAGTCGATACCCTTCCCCATCCTCATCGAGTCCCTAGCGCAGGTGGTTAAGCCGACACCCGAGGGGTTGGTGATGATACTCCACCCCGTGGGCTTCGCCGCCTGGGTCGGTTGCATCGTCACCTTCATCAACCTCATCCCTTCGTGGCAGCTGGATGGCGGCCACATCAGCCGGGCTCTGCTGGGGAAGGAGAACCACAAGATCATGTCCGTGGCCGGCATCGTGCTGATGCTCCTCTCGGGCTACTTCATCATGGCCGTCATGCTCGCGTTCTTTATGATGCGTTCCGGAGGCGAGTCGAACGGCCCCCTAGACGACATCTCTCCCCTGAGTCTCTCTAGAAAGCTGCTCTCCCTAGTCTATCTGGCGATGATCGTTCTGACGCTGGTAGCCCTGTTCCCCTTCTAAACGGAGACCGGCAGGGTCGAGCAGCCGTGCGTCACCACGAGGGTACGCCTCCCCCTGCGCCTCTGAACCACTGATCTCAGTGCGTCGTTAGCCGTCCTCTCGACGGAGAAGCCGAGTGGCTCCGCGAGGTGATCGGGCAGAGCCGAGACCAGGACGACCTCGTT
Source organism: uncultured Candidatus Bathyarchaeia archaeon (assembly GCA_964598175.1). GTDB lineage: Archaea > Thermoproteota > Bathyarchaeia > TCS64 > TCS64 > CAZRAV01. The sequence continues at coordinate 4,300 of CAZRAV010000008.1, forward strand.
CCTCCGGAGGGTCGACTTGATGAGGTGGATCGCCTCCCCGCCCAGCATGAACCGTCTCCTCAGCTCGCTGAGGCTATCGATGTGGGAGAGCTTCGTGATGCCGTCGACGCCTAGCCCCTCGGAGCACTCTGCGAGGAAGATGATGGTTGACCCCTTCTTTGCAATCCTCGAAATGCCGTGAAGTGCCCAGACCCCATGGTAGAGGTCGAAGTCGAACTTGCTGCCCCCGGCGCTGACGACTACTATGTCAGCGTTCGCCTCCGCCTTCACCCTGTAAGAGTCGCCCAGCTCGGAGACCGCCCGTCTCCACGACTCCTCCACCCCGCCCGAGAATGCCTTCAGCAGCCTCCCATGAGGATTGGGAATCAGGTTGACAGCGAAGTCGACCCTGGCAAGTTGAGCCGCCTCCAACACATCGGCCAGAACAGGGTTATCCTCAACAACGCCTGGGGCTACGTTCTCCTCGAAGGCGCGACGCCTGTTCATCTCTATAGTTGCTAAGCCCGAGATACCCGGCAGGACAGTGCTGTGGGCGCCCCTGAACCCAGTGAAGACGTCGAGAAGTACCTCGCCGACAACTATGTGGACATCGGCCTCCGCAAAATAGCTGTTAACCTCCACCTTGGTCCTACCTGACGTTGTTCCCACATCGAGAAGATTCGTAGAGCCGCAGGTGTGTTCGACCACGCCGATGCCTCCCAGGGATTCGTCGCCCTTGAGCGCCTTCACCAGTCCAGGGTCGCTCTGCTCACGGCAACCATTCCCAACCACAACGACAATATTCTCCGGGGATGAACCCGCGAGGTTGACCCGCTCGACGATGGATGAGACTGCCGCGGTAGCAACGTGAGATGTGATGATCCCATCAATGGCGACAGCAATAGAAGCCTTAGGATCAATGAGGTCGCTGAGGGGCCTTGCGCCAAGGGGGCTCAGCAGGGACTCTTTGATTACTTCGCTCTGGTTTGGCGCCGGCTGCCCAAGATAGGGCTCCGCCATTCCGAGGAGGTTCCGGAGGGGGATGCTGAGGTGTACCTCTGTCTTCCCGTAGGGCAGCCAGCACTCAACCATGGTCCTCGATCACGTTTAGCTTCAACACTCTTATTTCACTTATCCTTCTGAGAGCCTGTGTAAGCCGTCTGTCAGTAAACTATGTGACATCCTTTCGTCTGATGCTTTTGTTTTAAGTGCACAACAAGGCAACAAGCTTTTCAATGTCGAGTAAATTGTAAACTAGAAGTTTTCTATGAGGTGGTGAGATGGAGTTTATAGACGGACCCCTGAAGGAGGTTTTGGTCAAGCCCGCTGACGATGTGGAGACCCTGCTCAGGGTTCGAGCCTGGGAGGTTGAGGAGAGCCCAACAGACCTCGGCTACAGGATGGTGAAGGACTGGCCAAGACTGCCATCTGGTTGGAGACTGGGACAGGTTGCTGGTGTAGCCGTGGACTCTGAGAGTCGATATTACGTGTATCACCGTGGTCAGGATGCTCCGCCTCTCATCTGTTTCGATAGAAGTGGCAGGTATCTTTGCTCTTGGGGTGAGGGCAATTATGTTCGCCCACATATGGCCAAGTGCGATGAAGAGGACAACTTATGGCTGATCGATGACGGCGGACACGTCCTCTATCTCTGCTCGCCAGAGGGGAGAGTTCTCAAGACGCTTGGGAACAAGGGGTTACCAGGCGAGGACGGCGCGCATTTCAACAGACCTACAGATATCGCATTCGGCTCGAGGGGTGAGTTCTACGTCTCGGACGGCTACGGCAATAGGCGAGTCGCCCGATTTGATGAGAATCTGAGGTTTCTTGGACAGTGGGGTTCAGAGGGAGAGGGGAAGGGCCAATTCGTCCTGCCTCACGCCATTACAACAGACACTGACGGCCTCGTCTATGTTGCTGATCGCACAAAATGGCGCATCGAGATCTTCAGTCCAGATGGTAGTTTCCTAAGGCAGTGGACTCATATCGGCAAGCCCTTCGGGATCGTTCACGCACCTGATGGCAACTTTTACATATGTGATGGGCAGAACGCCCGGGTGACCAAGGTCGACGGATCTGGGAGCATAGTGGGTTTCTTCGGGACCCCCGGAGGCGGACACGTACAGCTCTCGACAGCCCATGACATCGCAGTGGCGCCAAATGGCGACATCCTTATAGCCCATCTCGACGGTAGAGCACAGCTTTTCTCTCTAGAATAAGGGGTCAAGACAATTCGCGCTCAATCATAAAACTCGCGACACATTGTTCGTATGCGGTGCTCGTGCACAAGGTCTGACTAACCTTCCGGAAGCCGCTCCTCGCAGAGCGTCATCAGGAGGTTGGCAACCCTGTTCACCCGCTCCTCTACCTCGACCTGGGACTGGCCTCTCGCGGATACCCAGAGCCTGATGCCCGACTCGCCGTAGGGCTTGACCATCGACTTGATGTAGACATCGGGGGCGTCCTCCATAACCTCGTCGATGATGGGCGCGAGGGTCGACTCGTCCCTCAGGGGGAGGTAGATGATCTTCTCGGCGAAGGCTCCCTCCACCCTCTTCTTCAGCAGGGTCAGGAGCTGGTTGTCGAAGATCCACATCAACTCTCCTGGCACGCCTGGGAGGCAGACGATCTGTGCTCCTTCGACATCGAGGAGTACGCCCGGCGCGCCGCCGATCCTGTTGTCAAGCGGTTTGGCTCCCTTCGGTAGGACGGCCATCTTACGTCGGGGCTCGGTTATCTCAGCCGTCTCGATGACGCCCCGGTCGTGGAGGTCGCTGTACTGCCTTGTGACGATGCTCAGCGCCTCCTCGTTCAGCTCCAGGGGAAGCCCGAAGGCCTCGGCTAAACCACTCAGAGTCTTGTCGTCGTGGGTCGGGCCCAATCCTCCCGTGGTGAAGACAAGAGTGCAACCGTCGGCGACGAGCCACCTCAGCGCCCTCGCGATCTCGGGCAACTCGTCCCTGACAGTCGTCTTCTCCTTCACGTGGAGGTTCAGGGCTTTCAGCTGGTTTATGATCCAGTGACTATTAGTGTCAAGCACTATGCCGTCGAGGATCTCGTTCCCCACAACCAGTATGCCTATCTGGGTTGTCAAGGTGGCCACCTATTATATGAAATGTCTCAACCCACACAAAATATTTACTAACCCGAGAGGAATAAGGATGGCGCCCTCGCTCACATCCAGCAAGGCTTAAATTTTCTTAGGGCTTGTTGAAAGCGTTTCAGGTCGGATTTGTATGGTTTGCACGGTCGTTGTGGATGGGTTCTTCGGTGACACCGGGAAGGGGAAGATCGTGTCGTACCTCGCCGCTGCTGACGATGCCGCTGTGTGCGCGAGGGCCGGTGTTGGGCCGAACGCAGGTCACACCGTCGTCAGTGGAGGAAGGACGTACAAGCTAAGGATGGTTCCTTGCGCCTTCGTGAATCCTAGGACGAGGTTGCTCATAGGTCCGGGTGTTGTTGTGAACACCGAGTTCGTCCTCAAAGAGGTTGGAGAGCTTGGGGTCGAGGACAGATTCGGACTGGACCCCCAATGCGCCATCATCGAGCCCAGGCACATCGAGCTAGACAGGACGGGACACCTGAAGAGGAAGATCCAGACGACGGGAACGGGTACCGGGCCGTGCAACGCCGAGAGGGCGATGAGGACGGCGAGGATGGCGAGGGAGATTCCAGAGCTTAAGCGGTTTTTAGTCGATGTCCCTGCAGAGCTGAACGAGGCCCTCGACGAGGACAGAACCGTCATCATCGAGGGGACCCAAGGGACCTACATAAGTCTCTACCACGGCACGTATCCCTACGTGACCTCAAAGGATGTCTGCGCCTCCGCAGCCTGCTCTGATGTCGGCGTTGGCCCGACAAGAGTCGATGATGTGGTGCTGGTTTTCAAGGCTTATGTCACTAGGGTTGGAGCTGGCAGTCTCCAAGGCGAGTTAGATCCAGATGAGACAAAGAGGCGGGGTTGGGACGAGTACGGGACGGTGACTGGGAGGCAGCGGAGGGCTGCGCCCTTCAACTTCGAGCTGGCGAAGAGGGCTGCCATGATCAACGGGGCAACCCAGATCGCGCTGACGAAGCTCGACATTCTCCACCCTGAGTGTAAGGGACTAACTAAATTCGAAGATATCAGCCCCGGGGCGATGGGATTCATGAAAAGGATAGAGGATAAGCTCAGCCTGCCAGTGACGCTAATTGGGACGGGTCCCGACCAAGAAGAAATAATCGACAGGCGCTAGCTGTTACCGCCGCCACCACGAACGCTTCTTCTTGGATTCCTCAGCTCCGAACTCTTTGGCGAGCTCCTCCATCAGCTCCCGCTGCCTGCGGGTAAGTTTCTTCGGAACCAGGACATTGATGTGGACGAGCTGGTCACCTCGGCCGAAATTGCCGCTGATCCCCTTTCCTCGAAGCCGGATTATGGTACCGCTCTGCGTCCCTGGGGAGACTCGGACTGTGGTCTCTCCAGTCAGCGTCGGGACCTCTATTTCGGCTCCAAGGGTCGCCTGGGCGATGTTGACCTCGGCCTCATAGATGATGTCATTCCCCCTCCTGATGAGGTATGGATGAGGCTTGATTCTGACAGTGACGTAAAGGTCGCCAGAGGGACCGCCATGGGGGCCGTCCTCTCCTTGCCCCCTCAAGACTAGGTAGGCGCCGTCCTCGATGCCGGGTGGCACTTTGACCTTGAGGCGGGCCTCCCGCTCTGCGAGGCCGTCACCACCACACTCTTTGCAAGGCTTCTCTGCGACCTTCCCCCTTCCTTGGCATCGATCGCAGGTGACTACTCGGATCATCTGCGCAAACCCTGATACTGTTCGGTGCTCGACTCTTCCCGAGCCGTTGCACCTGGGGCATGTCGCCACAGAGCTGCCAGGTTCGGCCCCGTTGCCGCCGCACCTACTGCACTTTTTCATCCTAGGCAGGGCGATCTCCACCTCGGTGCCGGAGGCCGCCTGCTCCAGGGTAACCTCGATGTGGGTCTCGAGGTGACGGCCCCGCCGAGGCCCGGTTCGGACCTGCTGGAAGTTGAAGCCTCCGAATCCGCCAAAGCCTCCACGAAAGAAGCGGCTGAAGAGGTCTTCGAAGTTGAAGCCGAACTCGGAGAATATGTCCCGGAACACGGTGCGATTGAAGATGTCCTCCGTCGTGTAGCGGCCGCGGATTCCCTCGAAGCCGAAGGTGTCGTACTGTCTCCTCTTCTCTGGGTCTGAGAGGATTGCGTACGCTTCGGATATCTCCTTGAATCTATCCTCGGCGTCTGGGGCCTTGTTTCTGTCAGGGTGATACTTGAAGGCGAGCTTGCGGAACGCGCGCTTGATATTGTCTTGGGATGCGTTCCTGTCAACACCTATAACCTCATAGTAGTCCCGCTTGCCCGCCAACCAGAGTCACCTCTTAGAGATTTCTAAGGAAATCTGGTTGTAGATTTGATCGGTCGTTGAGGAATCACCAGAAAATGTTCGCATCCTTCGCAGCACAAGAGAGATGGAAGGGCAACCCGAGTATAAAGGTTATGAGAAATGGCTTCTACCAGTCGACGACAGCTAATTTTCAAGCTCGTAGTATTCGGGCGTCTCTAGCTTTGGATTGGTTTTTAAAATAGGGTGGTGTGTCTAAGCCTATCTGACGCTGTGAGGGTGCCATTTCTTCTGGATTTCGAGGTTCTCTTTCATCCCCATCTCTTCGAGGCGTTTAACGATCTCATCGAGTGTGGTGTGCTCCGCGATCTTCTCCTCCTGGTTCGCCAGCCTTATCAGCAGTCTGGCCTGTACCATCGCTCCCTCTTGGAGGTTTCGGGCGTCCACCTTGTCCATCGTATCTGCTGAGGTGTGACCCCACCCCCTGCCCACGATGAGCAGCCTGGGTGAGAGCTCCGCGTGCATGTAGATGGTAGGAACCCCCTGCATATAGAAGGGCCAGTGGTCCGATGCGGCGGATGTCCCCTTCGAGACGGAAGTTGGATACTTGATCTCATTGCTGAAGGCTTTGAGCATGTCCTCAAGCTTCGGCGGCTGGTAGACGGTGAAGGCTGTGTGCTTTGTGCCGTCCTTGTTGGCGAGGCCTCCGAGCTCCAGGTTGATCATGATGGCGATATCCCCCATCTCGTCCTGATGCTGATCGACGTAGCAGGTCGACCCCGTGACGCCGATCTCCTCGCAGCCGAAGAGGATGAACCGGATGCTCCGCTTGAACATCCCCTCGTACCTCTTGAGGACCCTGGCCAGCTCCATGATGACTGCTGTTCCAGATAAGTTGTCCATGGCTCCTTGGGCGATGTCGTGGCCGTCGTAGTGTCCCCCGACAACGATCCACTCGTCCCTCTTCGAGGACCCTGAAAGGTTGGCGATGATGTTAGCTGAGACGCTTTTGGGGATGACCTTGCTCTCATCTTGGAATCTGACTTTGAGCGGACCGCCTTTTGCGAGTCGGAGCATCAGCGAACCCGTCTCCAGGCTTACGCCGATGCCGGGTATCTCACCGCCCATCTTATATGCAGGTCTGAGGCTCCCAGTCGGTGACAGATGCCCTGGGTTATGGTTCATGAATATGAAGCCGATGGCGCCGTACTCTACGGCATGGCCGTACTTCGTTCGCCTATGGACCCGCTTTCCCGCTGGGCTGGTCGCGCTCGAGCATAGCACGATCTTGCCCTCAACGTCTTTTCTGTCCACTGCTACGAACTCCTCGGGACTGCCTGTGCCTAGGTCGATTACCTCCCCTTCGACTATACCTCCAGGTGACAAGGCTAACGAGATGGCCTGAAACTCCTGTTTGATTGGCTCGACCATCTCCAGGGTCACGGATCCGCGTCTCCACCCAAAGTACGTGAACTCCTCGGCATGGGCGTTCTCGTAGCCGTACCCTTTGAGCTTCTCAACCATGTATTTTTGTGCCTTTTTCTCGCTCTCGGTACCAGCGAATCTGCTGCCAAGCTCGTCCGCCATGTAGAGCATGTTCCCGTGTATCTCGCTGTTTTGCCAGGTGTCGCCGATGAGATCGCGCTCAACATCAATAAGTTTTTTATCCAACATGTATATGCTCTGGGATACTCAGAAGGATCTCTTTTAAACAGTTCGGATCTCCGTCTGGACATATTGAGTGGGGAGAGTCGCTCATTATGCGAAGATGGCCGGAAATGTGAACAGAGGAGAATCTGAGAATACTTAGGATCAGCAGGTTTTAAAGCTTAAATTTCTATTTATGTTGGCTGACCAGAACTTTTTCCGTTTGTCTCCCTATCATCTCGGAAAGTGTGTCTTAGGGAAAAAGAAGAGCGAACAACTATTAAAAAGGTAGAGTAGCTATTTCTTCTTCTCTTCCTCGTCCACGACCTTGTACTCCGCCTCGACGGTCTTCTTCTCCTGCTGCTCTCTGCCTTCCGGCGGTGGCTGCTGGGACGCCTGCTGCTGGGCTTGCTGGGCTGCCGCCTGTTGGTAGACTGAGGCGCCTGCCTCCTGCACAACCTTCCTCAGTTCCTCGATTTTGGCGTTGATCTCCGCGGTGCCACCTGTCTTCAGCGCTTCCTGTAATGCTTCTACGCCGTTCCGTATCTTCGTCTTCTGCTCCTCTGTGAGCTTGTCGCCGATCTCGGTGAGGGTCTTCTCCGTCGTGTAGATGAGGGAGTCCGCCATGTTACGGGCCTCGGCCTCCTCCCTAGCGCGCTTGTCCTGCTCCGCGAACTGATCCGCCTCCCTGACCATCCTGTCCTTCTCCTCCTGGCTCAGCTTGGTGGACGCGGTGATGGTGATACTCATCTCCTTGCCTGTTCCCATGTCCTTCGCGGAGACGTTGAGGACGCCGTCGGTGTTGATGTCGAAGGTGACCTCGATCTTGGGGACGCCTCTTGGCGCCGGTGGGATGCCGGTGAGGTCGAAGCGGCCGAGGCTGATGTTGTCCACGGCCATCGTCCTCTCGCCCTGGAGGACGTGTATTGTGACTGCGGTCTGGAAGTCGGCAGCCGTCGTGAAGGTTTGGGTCTGCTTGGTGGGTATGGTCGTGTTCCGCTCTAAGACCTTGGTTAAGACGCCACCCAGAGTCTCGACGCCTAGCGAGAGAGGGGTGACGTCCAAAAGGACTATGTCTGAGATCTCGCCGGCTAGCACTGCTCCCTGGATGGCTGCTCCTATGGCGACGCACTCCATCGGGTCGATGCCCCGCTCCGGCTTTTTGCCTACAACCTCCTCGACGAACTGCTGAACCATCGGCATCTTGGTCTGGCCGCCGATGAGGATGACCTTGTCGATCTGCTGGGAAGTCAGCTTCGCATCCCTTATAGTCTGGATAATAGGTTGACGGATCTTCTCGACGATGGGACGGGTCAGCTGCTCCAGCTTCGCCCTGTTCAGAGTCACGTGAAGGTGCTTCGGCCCACTTGCGTCTGAGGAGATGTAGGGGAGGTCAATGTCCGTGGTCAGTAGATTTGAGAGTTCGATCTTCGCCCTCTCTGCAGCCTCCTTGAGACGGGCCAAGGCCCTCACGTCGTTTCTGAGGTCGATGCCCGTCTCCTTTCTGAACTCCTCGACTGCGTAGTCCATGACGGCCTTATCCAGGTCGGTTCCACCAGTCTGGGTGTCGCCGCTAGTCGAGAGAACCTCGAAGACGCCTCCTCCGAAGTCCATCACTGTCGTGTCGTTGGTGCCGCCGCCAAAGCTGAATACGAGGATCTTCAGTTCTTGATCGGACTTGTCGACGCCGTAGGCTAGGGCGGCCGCCGTGGGCTCGTTCACAATCCTGGTGACCTTGAGCCCTGCGATCTCTCCAGCGTCGATGGTGGCCTGACGCTGGTTGTCGTTGAA
>CAZRAV010000009.1:0-3210 GCA_964598175.1 uncultured Candidatus Bathyarchaeia archaeon
ACGGCCGCGGCATCGTCTCCGTCATCGCCCTTGAGGCGAGCTACAACCCCTTGGTCGGTGACCTCGTAATAGGGAAGGTAGTCGACATCGAGTTGGGCCAATGGAACGTTGAAATTGACGCCCCCGCCTTGGCCGTCCTCAACGTTCCCGATGCCATCGACGCGCCCTTCAGGCCTGACATCGTGATGCCAGACATCCTGGATGTGGGAGATATCATCGTCGCGAAGATCGTCGACCTCGATCGTAGGAGGACGCCTATATTGTCGATCCTCGGGAGGGGGCTGGGGAAGATGGAGGAGGGGTTCATCATCGAGATCACGCCATCCAAGATACCAAGGCTAATAGGGAAGAAGGGGTCAATGGTGAACATGATCCTGAAGGAGACGGGGTGCAGGATCGTCATCGGGCAGAACGGACGGATCCTCATCTACGGCAGAAGCCGGGAGCAGGAGGAGATCGTCGTCGATGTCGTCAACAAGATAGATAAGGAGGCCCACACAACGGGTCTTACCAACAGGATCCAAGAGTATATTAAAAGTTTGAAGGAGGGACACGATTGAGCAAGAAGAAAAGTAAGAGTAAGAGAAAGAAGAAGTGGAAGAGGGTAGACGGAAGGGAGGCGAACGAGCTCCGACCGATAAGAATTGAGAGCAGCGTTCTTCCTAACGCCGACGGCTCGGCCTACATCGAGATGGGTAAGAACAAGATCCTCGTCGGCGTATTCGGCCCGGAGGAGATGCACCCCAAACACCTTGCGAAGCCACACAAGGCGGTGCTGAGGTGCCGATACCATATGGCACCGTTCTCCACCGATCCCCGCAGGTCGCCAGCCCCTTCCCGGCGGGACACAGAGATCAGCATGGTGATAAGGTATGCACTGGAGCCTGCTATCTTCCTCGAACGTTATCCAAGGTCCAGCATCAATGTGTATGCCGAGGTACTGCAGGCGGACGGGGGGACACGCTGCGCGTCCATAAACGCGGCTACAGTCGCCCTCGTCGACGCGGGCATCCCCATGAGGGACCTCGTCGTCTCCTGCGCGGCAGGCAAGTACGACGGCAGAGTCATCCTCGACCTGGGCGACTACGAGGACAATAAGGGCGAGGCGGATGTGCCGGTAGCGTATATGCCCAAGCTGGACAAGGTGACCCTGTTGCAGATGGACGGTGTCCTCTCGGGGGAGGAGCTGGAGAAGTGCATCGACCTCGCCATCGAGGGGTGCAACCAGATCTACGAGATGCAGCGAGAGGCGCTGAAGAAGAAGTATGGCATCGAGAAGGAGGAGAAATGATGTCACCCAGATTCGGGATCGTCCCTAGGCTCAAGCGTAAGAAGATCCAGGAGACCATAGCGTCCGGGAAGCGCATGGACGGACGGGAACCAGAGGACTACCGCGAGATCGTCATCAAGTCGAAGGTCCTTGAGAAGGCCGAGGGGTCAGCCGAGGTCCACCTCGGTAGCACCCGTGTGATGGTCGGCATCAAGATCAAATGCGGAGCTCCCTTCGAGGATACGCCCGACGAGGGTGTCCTCATATGCAACGCCGAGTTCGTGCCCATCGCCTCGCCCGCCTTCGAGCCCGGGCCGCCCGGTGAAGACTCCATCGAGCTCGCGAGGGTGGTCGACAGGGGGCTGAGGTCCGCAGAGGTCTTCGACTTCTCAAAGCTCTCAATCATCCCGGGGAAGCATGTCTACGTCATCAATGTCGACATCTACATACTGAACCACGCGGGCAACCTCATCGATGCCTCCGCCATCGCAGCCTTAGCGGCGCTGAGGGACACGATGAAGCCTGTTTACGAGGTCAAGGATGGAGAGGTCTTGATCACCGACAGGAAGGAGCCCCTTGAGGTGAAGAGGATGCCAGTAGCGGTGACGATAGTGAAGATAGGGGACAGCCTCATTATCGATCCTTCTGCCGACGAGGAAGAGGTGATGGATGCGAGGCTGACGATGACCGTCGAAGAAGACGGGAACATATGCGCCATCCAGAAGAGCGGCTCCCACGGGCTGACCACCGAAGAGATCAAGAAAACAATAAACATCGCGGTGGAGAAGGCACCAGAGATCAGGAATAAGATAACGGGGAAAAGTTGATGGGGAGGAGAAAGAAGAAGAGCTACGGCCTCCGTCTGAGGACGAGGGGAGGTGCCACCGTCAGGAAGCAGTGGACCCGCATCACCAGCGTCATGAAGAGTCCGCACAGATGCCCAAGCTGCTCCAGCAGGTCCGTCAGGAGAGAAGGCGTCGGCATCTGGAGCTGCGCCAAATGCGGATACCGCTTCGCAGGTGGCGCATATCAGCCCTCGACCAAAATCGGGCAGGCCTCCATGCGGATCAGCTGAACACCGAAACCCCTTCAGCCCACAACCCTATAACCGTCAACCCCCGGAGGCTTAAGACATTGAAGTCTAGAGGTCTGACCGAGTCGGCTGACGCAGAGATCAGGATCAAGGCGACCGAGAAGCTGGTGAACATCCTAAGTGGAGCCCTCATCCCAGAGGCGGAACGCCCCTCCTCAGCCCGGTCCAGTGTTACCATGGAGACCGAGGGGCAGATGCTCATCATCCAGGTCAGAGCCTCCGACATCGCCGCGCTGAGGGCTGCTCTGAACAGCTACCTGCGCTGGGCGGACGCCGTCATCGACGTTGTGGAGAGGGTGCGGTGAGGCCCCTTGACAATAACTATAAGCAGGGGTGTGAAGTGTTAGAGAGGAGAGCGCCATGTCGAGCGTGAACCAGCTTCCGCCAAACATTCAGGAGCGCCTCGCGCGCCTCCAGCAACTCCAGAACACGCTTCAGTCATTGGTCTTGCAGAAGCAGAGGCTCGACCTCGAACAGAGCGAGACGGAGCGAGCGCTTAAGACCTTGGAGGCTACGCCGTCGGATAGGAAGATGTACAAGTCCGAAGGTGCCATACTTGTCGAGAAAAAGAAAGTCGAGATCGTCAAGGAGCTGAGCGAGCGCAAGGAGTTCCTAGAGATGAGGTCGAAGGTCCTCACGAAGCAGGAGAACAAGACCCGCGAGAGGCTGACTGGCCTACAGCAGACCCTACAGAGGGAGCTGAACAGGCGTCAGGACTTGGGCAGCTCCTGACGGTACCTATCCCCTTCTTCTCAGCGCGTCTAGGAAGCCCCGGCGCTCGCCCTTCATCCGCCTCTCTACCATCTGCCGAATCATCTCCTCCCTCTTCTTCAACGGAGTCGCGTCC
>CAZRAV010000009.1:3220-9236 GCA_964598175.1 uncultured Candidatus Bathyarchaeia archaeon
GAGTTTGAACATCCTGTTGAGGACCTCGATGACGGCGGCGGCTCCCCCAAAGTCGATGGTGGAGACCCGATTCGTGGGCACGAAGAGGGATGTCCATGGAAGGCCGCGCCTCAGACACTCCTCGAGCATGCACGCACTCATCCCCGACACAGCGCCCTCCTTCGCCATCTGGACTCCGAATTGGGCCAGATCCTTCCTGTGGGTGCTGAAGCCGAGAATCGTCCTCTCTTTGAACAAGGCGCTGAAGGGCAGCCCCTCGATGGAGATGAACTCCGCAGCACCCTTGCCCAAGAGCCATTCTATGAGCTTCAGGCTGATAGGCCACAGGTTCTCGGCGGCTATCAGCGTCTCGCTCGTTACGAGGAGGAGATGGTCCTTCTCGTGGCTGTAGATGCGGAAGGCCTGGGTGGGTCGACCGTCGATGAACAGGATCATCGGTGGGATGAGCTGAGATCTGACATGGGCATGCTGCCTGAAATTTCTGTTGCGCACGATGTACATCATCGCTGTGCCTCCGATGAAGCCGGGGCCTGCGAACCCTGTGATGACGGTCAGCTTGTCCTTTTCGATGGGCAGGGTTTCGATGATCTCGATGTCTACGCTCGCCATCTCTAAACACATCCACTGTTAAAGACGTGGTGGGGTTTAAAAAAGGCGCCTGCTTGTGTCGCTGCCTATATCTAGTTCTTCGTTCCAACTATTAGGAGGGTTTACAGCCATGAGCTTCGATCCAGAAAAGTTGAGGATGCTGCTCTCGGGCAGGGTTCTGCTGTTCTGCCACCACAACGCTGACCCAGACTCGATCTGCTCGGCCTACGCCTTCAAGGAACTTGCGAGGGTTCTCAACCCCTCGAAGGAGGTAGAGATTATCCTGACGGGAGGGGCCAGCACCATCTCAAAACGGGTCATGGAGGCCCTCGGCATCGAGACATCTGCTGAAGCATCGATGGAAGAGGCTGATGCCCTGGTCGTCCTCGACGCCGCCACGCTGAGGCAGCTTGAGGGGTGGGGGGAGGAGATCGCTTCCTCTGACGCACCCAAGGTGTTCATAGATCACCACACACCGTACCCTGAGATCATGCGGCTTGCCACCGTCTATCTGGTTGACGAGGAGGCCGCCTCGACTTGCGAGATCGTGTACAGGCTGTATCAGAGCTATGGCGTAACGCCCTCGGCTGGCGTTGCGAAGGCCCTCCTCATCGGCATCGCCTACGACTCGAAGCACTTCACTATCGGGACGACGGAGACGTTCAAAGCCACATCCGAGCTTCTCGAGATCGACGGGCAGGTCAACGAGGTTATCTCGCTCCTCACCTCGGAGATGGGCAGATCTGAGCGGATCGCTCGGCTCAAGGCAGGACAGAGATCGCAGATCCACGACGTTGAGGGATGGACAATCGCAACATCCCATGTCAGCTCGTTCCAGGCTTCAGCTGCCCGCGGCCTACTCGGCCTTGGAGCAGACGTCGTCATCGTTGCGGGCAGGGCTAGGGGAGTCGTCAAGATGAGCCTGAGGTCGACCAAAAGATTCCATGGGGAGTCCTCCGTCCACTTGGGCATGGACGTTGCTATGCCCCTGGGCGAGGAGTTCGGAGGCGCCGGAAGCGGACACTCGACATCCGCCGGTGTCAACGCGGAGGGGAGGCTCCAGCCGATGCTGCGGAGGGCTGTTGAGCTGATCTCAGTCAAGGTCAAGAAACAACGGTCAGGCTAGAAGGGCATCTGGTATGAGTTGGGAACGACTAATATTTTGGTAACTACTCTTTTTAGGGGAGTCAGAGGTCTAGTGTGGATGAGCCCTTGGGCATCGTAGAAGTCAGGGACCTGTGGTATTCGTACCCTAACGCATTGGTCCCGGCGCTGAGAGGCCTCGAGTTGACGGTGGAGAAGGGGGAGTTTGTCCTCCTCACGGGGCCGAGCGGCTGCGGGAAGACGACCTTCTGCCGATGCCTCAACGGGCTGATCCCGCACTTCTACCACGGGGAGTTGAAGGGGGAGGCCAAGGTCGCGGGGCTCTCCACCCGGGACCACCCCACTACGGAGCTTGCTCAACATGTCGGCCTCATCTTCCAGAACCCGGACAACCAGATATTCGCCCTCACCGTCGAGAAGGATGTCGCCTTTGGCCTTGAGAATCTGGGCGTGAGCAAGGAGGAGATGATGGAAGCCGTTGACTGGGCGCTCGAGGTCACGGGGATGACCGACCTCCGTCAAAGGGCGACCCACGAGCTCTCCGGCGGTCAGAAGCAGCGTCTTGCCATAGCATCCATCCTCGCAATGAGGCCAAAAATCATCGTCTTGGACGAGCCGACATCGTTCCTCGACCCGGTCGGCGCTGAAAGGATATTCAAGGTCTTGGAGACCTTGAACAGGGAGTACCAGATGACAGTCATCCTGATAGAACACAGGATGGACCTAGCTGTCCGACACGCCGAACGGGCTATTGTCTTCGCCGGTGGAGAGATCATCAACGACGGTCCGCCTGCGGAGGTCTTCACAGCGGAGAGCACGAGGTTGGCAGGCGTTGGCATCCCAAAGATCGTTGATCTGACCAAGCGGCTCTCGGGCAGAGGTGTCACCTTAAAAGGGTCACTCCTCACAACGGACCTGTTCGTCGAGGAGATGGAGGGGCGGCTCCCTAAGACAGATAGGAGGCCACAGAAGAGACGGATGATTACCGGCCTAGGTGGATTGATTGAGGAGCAGAGGAGCCGTCCCATCATAGAGGTTAGAGGCGTCTCGTATACGTATCCCAGCGGGGTCCAAGCCCTAAGGGATGTGTCTCTCACCATCAATCGGGGCGAATTTGTGACGGTCATGGGGGAGAACGGGGCTGGGAAGACAACCCTTGTAAAGCACTTCAACGGGCTGCTCAAGCCGACGAGGGGACGGGTAGTCGTGGACGGCGTCGATGTCTCAGAGGTCAGCGTCGCCTCCCTAGCCCGTAAGGTAGGCCTTGTCTTCCAGAACCCAGATGACCAGCTGTTCTCGGAGAACGTCGAGGAGGAGGTCCGCTTCGCACTGCGGAACTTTGGCTTCGAGAGGGAGATCATCGACAAGCGGGTCGACTGGGCGCTCAACCTCCTCGACATCGAACGGTACAGGAAGTCGAGCCCTTTCATCCTAAGCGGTGGAGAGCGGAAGCGGGTGGCCCTAGCCTCGGTCCTTGCGTGGGACCCGGAGGTGGTCATCCTCGACGAGCCCACCATTGGCCAAGACTATGCTCAGAAGGAAAGGCTGAGGCACTTCCTAATGCAGCTGAGGATCCAGGGGAAGACGACCATCATCGTCACCCACGACGTCGAGTTCGTGGCCGACTGCCGGCCCAGGATCATCCTGATGGCCGACGGGGAGATCGTCGCGGACGGGTCGACATTGCAGATCATGACGGACATGGACGTCCTGAGGCGGGCGTCGGTCTTGCCACCTGAGATAACGAAGGTCTTCTCCGTGCTCTCCAAACACGGATTCCCCGCGGATGTCATAGATGTGGAGGAAGCCGCTGAGATCCTTTACAGGGGGCTGAGGGAGGTTGGGCCATGAGCCTCTTGGAGGGGCTTAGGTTCAGCAGGGGCACCACGCCGCTGCACAACCTGGATCCGCGGGTGAAGTTCTTCATGACGGCCGTCATCTTCGTCACGGCCATCCTGTTCATGAGCCTGATCCCCTTGCTGGTGATCCTACTCATGCAGGTGCCCATCGTCCTCGTCGGTAAGATCGAGAGAGAGTGGGCGAAGACCCTGAAGGGAGGCCTCTTCCTGGCCGTCATAATCTTCGCAACGAACCTCCTCTCCTTCTACTTCTTCCGGGGACGTCACCTGACCTCTGAGATGGTGGAGTTCGCCCTCTCGCTGACCCTCCGCTTCATAGCGCTCATGACCTCCTTCTCCATCTTCTTCCTCACGACCTCGCCGGACAAGCTCAGCCTCGCCCTCGACAAGGCCGGAATCCCATACGAGTTCAACTTCGCCTTCATCACAGCGATCAGGTTCGTCCCTGTCCTCGCCGACGAGGCCCAGTCCATCATCGACGCACAGAGGTCGAGGGGGCTGGAGCTAGAGAAGGGGAACTTCCTCGCCAGGATCAGGAAGTACATCCCCATCCTGCTGCCCCTCATCATCAACTCCATAAGGCGTAGTCTGGAGCTGGCGGAGGCGATGGAGTCGAGGGCCTTTGGGGCGGTGAGGAGACGGACGAACCTCTATACGCTGAAGATGAATTCCAGGGACTATGCCGTCCTCGCCGTCTCCATCTTGGCTCTGGCATCGGCGCTGTACATCAGGTTCTACATGCCGCCATTAGGTCCGCTGTTCCCATCCTTCAGCATAGTTTAAACAATCCCCACAATGCTTAAATAATTATTAGTATGAAATTAACGGATATAGATAATTACTGTATTTGGTGTAGGATCAATGGAACCGCGAAAAGTCCAGAAAGTAGGATATTCGACCCTGTCCGTGTCAATCCCCATGAACTGGGCAAAGAAGATGGGGATCAAGAAGGGGGACCTCATCTTCATCTCCGAGGAGGGCGACGATGCACTACGGCTGACGGCGAAACCCAGCAAGGTGGAGGACAGCAACATCTACGTCGTCGATGTAGATCTGTGCGACAACACTAAGATCCTAGCTAGGGTCATCGTCGGGAACTACGTCCTAGGGAGGAACATAATCAAGGTAGAGTCCTCGAGGCGGCTCATGCGCGAGCAGATCGAGAGCATACGCGAGGTGACTCAGCGACTGCTCGGCATCGGCATCATCGAAGAGAGCGACCGCCATCTCCTCCTCCAATGCTCAATCGACCCGAAGAACTTCCCCCTATCAACCGTTGTCAAAAGGCTATACGTCATCACCTCCATCATGTTCAAGGAAACGATGGACGGCCTCGTGGACGGAGACATGGAACTAGCCAAGGACGCGATCACCCGCGAGCACGAGGCGGACACCATCTACTGGCTGCTGGCACGACTCCTCGCCTCCGCCCAGCAGTCTAGGACAGTCTCTGAGGCCATAGGCATCAGAGACCCCATGGAGATCGTCTATACCAGCCTAATCGCGTGGTTCCTGGAGATGATTGGGGACATGGTTTACAACATCGCCTCCAACATCATCAGGTTTCAGAAGTTCAGGGAGGATAACCGAGACGAAGAGCTCGTGGAACGGCTCTCCCAGATAGGTCTCATCGCCTTCACGATGTTCGATAAAGCAGTCAAGAGCATCTTCGACAGGAACCTGAAGGTCGCAAGTGACGCCGTGGACCTCCACGAGGCGGTGGAGAAGGAGGAGGAGGCCCTGCTGAAGGAGTTCCAGAGCAAGACCGATCCCGATGTGGTGGCTATCGTCAGAGCGATAGCCTGGGAGCTAAAGATCATAGCGGAGCACAGCTCAGCCATCGCCGAGATCGCGATCGACAACGTCCTCAAGGGCGAGAATGAGATCTGCAAGGTCGATGAATCAGCGCTGACAGCGCAGAGATAATCGTTAAATTTCTCGATAATATCCCTGAAAAATTTAACCGCGTTGCTCGCCGCGTTTTTTGAGCGCCGCCAGTCGAGTTAGTACTTACTACAATGCGGTTTATAAGAGTTTTGGGGAATATATATATATTGATATTTATTATATTTATCTTGACCTCATTGGACCATGATAACTTGTTTCTAGATAGAGCTATGAACCTATAAATAACTGTAATTACCGAAAAATGTCTTATTCTATATGTGAAATCTTCTATCCTCGTCTAATTTAACGGCTTATGAGTCGCGCGCGAACGTATGGAAGAAAGGTATAGGAAATTGCTGGGGACAATGCAGATAGAGACCGAAGTTCTCAAGTAACGCATCAAAATGGAAGCATAGATTAAAACACCTCTCGCGCGCGAGCTTCGTTATCTATAGTCCCGATGTACTTTCACTTCTCAAGAAAATCAATCAAGTAATAGAGCCTCGTAGCAGGAAAGGTGGTACCATTTCACCTTACTGCGGCTGCGCGAAGGCTTCGACATTATGACATCGTAGAGC
>CAZRAV010000009.1:9336-12382 GCA_964598175.1 uncultured Candidatus Bathyarchaeia archaeon
ACGCCCAGCATACGCATAAACCCCAATACGTTGAGGGCTATGAAAATGACGCCAAAGAGGGCGGCGATCACCTTATTCAACTTGCGCGCCGCGAAGCCGACAACCAGTCCACCTATAAACCCCTGCCCAAGAAGAAAGAGCACAGGCTTCCAGAATTCGTCGAACAAACCATTCCTCGATTTAATCAGGCTCATCTTGAGAAAAAGGTTTCCTGACATCGATTTGAAGAGTTTTTGTATGAACGAGCGCACGCCTTCTCTCTCTTTCAGACTTCCTAAGCCTCCTCAATACGCTTGCGGGCTCTTTCTTCATTATATCTCTACAATCTTGCATCTAGAATTAGGACCTTGTAGTAAGCAATGGATTCCAGCAGCCTTTTATATTCCTCATCCTAGTCCAACTCCTTGTTGCCTACCAAGTAATTTCCAATAACTCTTCCCCAATAGCTGATTGGTACATCCACAGCGCGTGTGAAATTTACAAGATTTAGAATGCGATTTTTCACAAATCAAAAATAACAGTGGGTACCATGTTAACTGAGGTGACATGAGCTTCGTAAAGGAGGTGTCGAAGTGGATCCTCTCCGGCATCAATGGTGTCATCCAAGCCGTCGACGAAGACGAGATCGAGGATATGATCAGCGTGCTCATGGATGCAAGGGATAACAAGATACTCATCCTCGGCTCTGGCCGAAGCGGCTTCGTTGGAAGGACCTTCGCCCTCAGACTCATGCACCTCGGCTTCAACATCTACGTCAGCGGTGAGACAATAACCCCCGCCCTCACCCCTGATGACCTCGTTATAGCCATATCCGGCTCGGGAGTGACAAGGACAGTAGTCGCCCAAGCAGAAGTGGCGAAAGAAATCGGCTCCAAGGTCATAGCGGTAACATCCCACCCCGACGCACCCTTGTCGAAGTACGCGGACAGGATCGTGGTGGTCAAGGGGCGAACTAAAATAGACAGGGAGTTCGACTACGAGAGCAGGCAGATAACGGGCGAGCACGACACAGCACCACTCGGCACCATGTTCGAGCTCTCTGCTATGGTCTTCTTGGACTGCATCATAGCAGACCTCATGCGCAGGTTCGACTTGAGCGAGATCGACCTGAGGAAGAGACACGCGAACGCAGAATGAACTCCTCACCTAGAATGAAGCTGGCTATGCTACAACCCAGTCGCAATGCAACAACTTTTAAAGAGTTTTTCTTTCAGAGTAATGTTGTGATACAAACCGGTTATGCAGGTCATAGGGTGGACGTGGTTGAAGCGGGCTGTTGTGATATACTGGTCGAAAACTGGTAACACCGAAAAGGTAGCATTCGCAATCAAAGAAGGATTGGAGGGGGCTGGGGTAGAGGTCTCCATCATGACCCCCGAGGAGGCCGTAGACATAGATTTCTTTGATTACGACCTTGTGTGTATCGGTTCTCCCTCTTATATGTGGCATCCGCCGAAGCCGATGGACGACTTCCTAGTGGATAAATTCAGACAATATCGTAAACAGGGACGAGTCAAACTCGGCGCGCCCAAGATTCCGGGGAAGAACGCGCTAGTATTTTGCACATATTCCGGGCCTCACACTGGTATCAACGAGGCCACCCCAGCCGGCAAGTACATCGGACAGTTCTTCGAACATCTCGGCTTCACAGTCATCGACGAATGGTACATTCTGAGCGAGTTTCACGGGTGGAAGGAAGGCAGCACAAAGGGCCCGATGGGCGATATCAGGGGAAAACCCAGCGAAGAAGACCTGAGGAAGATAAAGGAAGACGCCGAAAACATAGCTAGGAGACTCTAGGTTCTCCGAAAATTTTCACAAATGCCATCTTGTACGCGGAGATATATGGTCGTAGTGCGTAGTTTATTACCAAATTCAGCAATTGAGTAATTGAATAGGTGAAGAAGGAGTAGGGCACAGAAATGATCGGCATAATAGGACGCATGACAGGAGATTTTGCAACTAGCTTGGCAATCTGAGGATTCTTCCTTTTATTCTTGTTGATCATTGCGCTGGGTATGATTGCGGGCTCTCTCTACGTTGTAAAACAATGGGAGCAAGCCGCCATCCTACGGTTTGGAAGGATCATCAAAATAATGGGTCTTGGGCTGCATGTGAAGGTCCCCATTCTAGATTCGATACGCAGGTTGGATTTGAGAACTCAGACCATCGACCTCCTGGGTCAATCAGCCATCACAAAGGATAATACTTCTATCGGCATTGACGCCGTGGCCTTCGTCAAAATTGAAGATGCCGAGAAGGTTATTATGCAGATCGTAAACTACGCCGATGTTGTCTCAAAATACGCCCAGATCGCAATCAGGAACATCATGGGTCGTTACAACCTCGACGATCTTCTGGAGAGCAGGGAGGAAATTGCGGAAATGCTGAAGGAGGAGATAGACAAATTGTCGAAGGATTGGGGCAAAGACGTAACCCGTGTAGGGCTACAGGACATAAGCCTCCCTGCGGACATGAAGAGAGCCTTTGCAGTTCAGACCGAGGCTGAGAGGGAGTCCAGGGCGATTTTGATAAAGGCGAATGCGGAGCTCAAGGCGTCCGAAAAGCTGAGGGACGCCGCAAAGAACATGACCGACCCAAACGCCATGCAACTAAGAATTCTCTCGACAATAAATGACGTGAGCAAGGACCGGCGCAACATGATCATATTGGTCCTGCCCCTCGAAACACTGAAGGTTGCCGGCGTACAAGGCATCGGTGCCCTATCATCGATAAAAACGAAATTCGAACAAGCTTAGCAGAGCTCAAAGACAAGCGATTTGTGTTGGACGATCGAACAAAGATAGAAGACAAAATGAAAGAACATTCAATACATAGAGAGGTCTGGAGGCTTTCAATCCAAGTACCTTCTCCAAGGCTAAATAAAATAGATTTAAATGGCGTCTAGTTTGTGTCTATAGGGACATTGAGATATAGGGTTTGAAAGAGCCATGCCCAGATTCAAGCAGACGAGCGAGATCCTGAAGCTGATGTATGACAAGGAGCACATAAGGAACATCGGGATAATCGCCCACATCGACCACGG